>JAHFOB010000019.1 GCA_023267045.1 Candidatus Zambryskiibacteriota bacterium | reverse complement strand
AGTTTCTGATTCTCATGTTTAAAGCCTATCATGTTTGCTAACAAGATAGGCTTTGCACATTCATCCCCGCCCTCACCAGGGAAGACGGGAGTCGGGCGGGGTTCTCTGTGAATAGAAAAGGCGCCAATTTACACCGGCGCCTTTTTCACACAAAAATTATTTAATTTCCTGTTTTTCTTTTATTTCTCTGACTTCTCTTTCCAAATCCTCTAGTCTCTCGTGATCAGACTTATGATGACGCATGCCTCCCATAATAAAAGGCCAGATGATCGCTCCGATCAAAATATCAAAAACTATTATCAAAAATATTTCAAACTCCCAATGTGCTGGATCCCGAAGTAATGTCCAAAATGTTTCCATGTTTGTATTTTATCAATTTATTTAAAATATTTACACAAAGTGAAGGCCCTGCACAGATGCAGGGCCAACCAGGACCAGAAAAGCTAGAGACTAGCTAATCCGGATAACGTTTTATGTGTCTTGGTAAGTATTTCACGGCTGTCTCTTGAGAAATTGAGAAAAGAAACTTCCCCAACTGAAAATCACAAAGAGTGTAGGATCCATTGAAATTACGAAGCGAGGTAGCCTCATGGATATTCACCCCACCATTTATAGGATCACGAGGCTTGGGAAGTTTTTCGGAATCTGGAATCTGCTTCAAAACTTCCTGGCTCAGTGCTGAAAAAAAATCGACATCGCTACGTGCTCCAGCCATGAGTACGTCCCCATACTCGATGTATTTCCCAGTCTCATCACATATCAAAGACATACCTTCCCTCCAAAGGATAAACTAACATCAATAATAATAAAAATCAATAACTGTATAAATGACCAAACCAGAAAAATCCTTGTGGAAACACAAGGACTAGCTCGGAGGATTTTCAGCGAAGGTCGCGTATAAAATTAAAAACCTAACCTTCATTTACGCCATGGCTGATATGGAAGAATTGTAAGATTTAGCTAGTCTAAAAGTTTTAAATTTATCCCCTATTTTTATTTCCTCAAGATAATCTTTGAACTGCTTAGGTAAAGGAGAAGGACCAACCCATATGCTTTTTTGTATCATTTCATAACCAAACTTGATCAAATGTCTTCGAAACCAATCTCGCTCTTTTTTCAAACTATGTGGTATATCATACATAATAATTAAATTCTTTGGAGCTTTTTCACTGAATGGAGAATTGAATGAGGCGTAATATTGATCTCTCTTCTTTTTAAGAGTTTTACTTTTCTTTTTTTGAAAAGAGCGAACCATTGGAATACCGAAAGCATTAACTCTTACACCTTTATAATTGAATGTTTTTGCCATCATATAATTTTATTATATACAAAAATACAAATATACGCCATGGCTGATATGGAAATAGTGAACGGTAAAATAAATATTTACAAAGCGAAGCCCTGCATTTCTGCAGGGCTGAACGACCATCACGGTTAGGAAGAGAATGGTCTGAAACCGAGAAGATCGTCGATAATCTGTTCGAACTTCTCGATGGTGTTATCTCCGCCATTTTTCAAAAAAGCATCAAGTGCGTCAGGGACCATCCCCTCGAAAGAAACGAATCGAAGCACCATCCTCGGCTCGTCTGGTGGAGTAATCTCCCTGTCGAACGTTGCCTGTAATTCTTCTTGGGAATCTGCACCGTACACGAGCGCAGTGTTGATGAGTTTAGAACCCGTCTTCACGAAAGCGACCTTGAGTGACATTGATCTTGCCTCCCTATCCATATTTATACTAATAATTAAATGTTTGTCAATACATCAACACAAAAGCATTTTCGGCAACGCAAGTACCAGCTCAGAGGATTTTTGCTCAAGGTCGCGTATAAAATAAAAAACTATTCCGTAGGTGTACTTTCGTACATTGGAGGAATAGTTTTTTATTTTAGACGATGAGATTCGTGAAAAAGACCTGAGCACTTACCAAGCAAAATGGGCAAAGGCTTTATTTGCTTCGGCCATTTTATGAGTATCTTCTCTCTTCTTAACAGCCTTGCCTTCATTTTTTGCTGCCAAAATTATTTCATCTGCCAAGCGTGTCGCCATAGGAGCGCCTTTTCCACTTCGTGCTGCTTCAATAATCCATTTCATTGAAAGAAAAGATCGTCTTTCAGGTCGAACTTCTCGAGGAATCTGATAGTTTGCACCACCAACTCGTCGTGATCTCACTTCTGTCAGGGGTCCTGTATTTTTCAGCGCTGTATCAAAAACCTCCATAACATTTTCTGTTTTTGCTTTTTCTTTTATTTGGTCAAATGCATCGTAAACTATTTTTCTAGCTGTTTCTTTCTGACCACGTAGCATTATGTAGTTGACAAATTTACCAACTTTTTCTGAGTTGTAAACATGATCTTTCTTTACAATATTTCTGTTAGTTACTTTTCGTCTCATAAATGATATCGATGCGAATCTACGAATTATACGAATAAAACGAATTGGTGCAAGTTGTATTTCATTTGTATCATTCGTATGTTTCGTATATTCGTATCGCGGTTACTTCCCTTTTGGACGTTTCGCGCCATAACGACTTCGACCTTTCATTCTCTTCTCTACTCCAGTCGCATCAAGCATGCCTCGAACAATAGTGTATCGCACACCAACATCTTTTACTTTTCCTCCTCGCAAGAGTACCACGGAGTGTTCCTGAAGGTTGTGCCCCATTCCAGGAATATATGCCGTCACTTCCATACCGTTTGTCAGACGAACTCGGGCGATTTTTCGGATAGCAGAGTTAGGTTTCTTTGGAGTTTTTGTAGTTACTTTTGTACACACACCTCGTTTGAACGGAGATGGATAGTTTACTGGTCGGTTAGTTAAAGTGTTGAAACCACGAGTAAGAGCCACAGCTTTTGGCTTGGTTTTTAGATTACTTCTTTTTCGTCTGATCAACTGATTTATCGTAGACATTGGACAATACTCTAATACATACAGCCTAAAATTGCAACATTGTTAATATTTTATAAAAACAAAATTCCACACAAAATTAAGCAGAAAGTCCTGTGATCAAAGTAAACTCAAGAGAAACTAACGGCAATACAAACTGCCAGAGAAAGAAAACAAAAAAGATTAGTATGAAAGTGCCATTTTTCTCAAGCCAAGCTCGAACATTCTGCATGTTACTGGGTAAAATAGAAAAAATTATCTTTGAGCCATCGAGTGGTGGAACAGGAATTAGATTAAATGTTGCCAGAACTAGATTTATAAAAACAATCATCGTCGCAACATAAATAAAAGCATTACCAAATTGATACAAAAAACCAAAACGGATAAGTAATCCGAAAAATAGCGCAATAAATATGTTAGATAGAGGTCCGGCTATGGCAACGATGGCTTCACCCCACCTCTGGTTTCGGAGATTGTACGGATTAAAAGGCACAGGCTTTGCCCAACCGATAATAAAGCCACCGAAAAGGTAGGAGATAATCGGCAAGAAAAAAGAGCCGAACCACTCTAAGTGGTTAAGCGGATTGAGGTTCAGTCTACCTGCATATTTGGCAGTATTATCACCGAGGTAGTAAGCCGCATAGCCGTGAGAAACCTCGTGAACCACGACGGAGAAAATCAATATTAAAATGGAAAAAATGAAGTCTATTTGCATAATTGGGAAATTTTCAATTTTCAGTTCTCAATTTTCATTGAATTTTCAATGAATTAATTTAAAAATTGGAACATTGCAACTTGATTGAAAATTGCAAAATTGATAATTGAAAATTAATGGTTGCTCTAAGACAACCATTATGATAGCATAACCCTCATGGCAAAAGTATGTGACATCACAGGTAAATCATCCCAAATGGGAGGTGGTTACTCTAACCGAACTCGAGCAACACAGTTCAACCCAACTGGAGCGAGACGACGCTACGTCAATCTTCAAAAAAAGAAGATCTATATTCCTGAACTTAAAAAATACATGACTCTGACACTTTCTACTGACGCTATCAAAACTATTCAGAAAAACGGAGCGTACGCAACGCTCAAAAAAGCGAAACTAATATAAAACAACGGCCGGACCCTTCGTGGGCACGGCCGTTTTTATTCAGACAATTTCACAGGAACCAAATCCAAACGTGGGTATGTTTGAGATTCATCCTCCCCAGTATCATTTCCCGACCAAGGGAATCGTCCGCATTTTTCACATTGTTCAGCAATAATTCCCTCTTCAAGGGGATTAATATCTAGAGATTGCCCTGGGAACCAAACTGATTGTGGAGCGACGTGCTCACAATCAAGACACATAAAAAGTCTTTCTGGTATAAGAAACCTCCAGACATGAGAATACCAAAAATTATTTTGTCTTACAACCGACTACTGCCGGTTTTGGATTTTTGTTTTTCAAAGTAAAAGTTTTTCCATCTGATTTGAAAATAAGTGTTCCGTTGTTACAGGTATCATACGTTGGGATTTTTAATTTATCCATTGTTTCTAAAGTTTCTGTATGCGGATGACCATAACTGTTATTTGCTCCAGAAGAAATAACTGACCATTCTGGAGAAACTGCCGTGACATACTCCAAGGTATTACTTGTTTTTGAACCATGATGCCCGGCTTTCAATATTGTGGACTTCAGTGTGCTTGTAGAGGTATTTGTCAGCAAATAATCTTCAATTTTCGCAGTAGAGTCCCCCTGGAGCATGACGCTCGTCTCACCATAAACTAGTTTCATCACAATAGAACCATCGTTTGACGATAATCCAGAAACATCTCTGTCAGGAAAAATAATATCTAGATGTGCTCCTCCGCCAAGATCTATTATTTGTCCACGGCGAGCTAATATTTTCGGAATGCCTTTGTCAGCAATTTCTTTTTCTAAAACTCCATAAAGTTCGAAGGGGTTATTTGTGCCAGATTCTAGATCAACATCAACAGAATATTTATTCATAAGCGGAATAAATCCTGAATAGTGATCAGCGTCCGGATTTGTCACAACAATCATGTCTATATGTCTGTCATACCACGGAACCACAGTCGAAATTTCCTTCATCAGATTATTACCAGGACCTCCATCAACTATAACCTGTGTACCTGTTGGTGATTCTATAAACAGACTGTCGCCTTGACCTATATCGAGCACAGCAAAAGTCAGCATTCCGTGCCGATTTTCGTGAAGAATCACAGAAGAAAGAACGATGAGCACAACGACGAGACAGAGCAACACATACCAGCGAAAATACGACTTAATATGTGAAAATATCTGGTTCATTGTGATATAGTATACACATTAGAAACTAAACTGCGATACTAATCTACGAATACATGCGAATGATACGAATAAATAAGTCTTTGGACACCATTTGTAAATTCGCATAATTCGTATATTCGTATCGATATCATTTATGAAACAATTTGAAGAGAAAAAATTTAATATTCCTGAACTGAAAGGTATTTCAGCAAAAACAATCGAGGAACATTTGAAGTTGTACGCAGGATACGTAAAGCATTTAAATCTCGTGCACGAAATTGTAGAAAACTCTGCCAATCCAGAATACGCACGAAGAGAAACTTATCGAAGACAAGCTTTTGAATTTGATGGAATGCGCAACCACGAATATTATTTTGAAAGTTTCGAGGGTGGACCGAAAGTGGTTTCTGAAGAATCTGCTCTGTATAAAAAAATAGTAGAATGGACTGGAACTTTCGACATGTTTATGACAATCTTCAAAAATTTAGCCACGACTCGTGGTATTGGCTGGGCTATGTTAGGTTACGACAAAAAAACTGACCGACTAATACAATACTGGGTGGACGAACAGCACTTTGGGCACCTCACTGGAGTATCTCCTGTACTCGCTCTCGATATGTGGGAACATTCATACGTTGCTGACTACCAGCCAAGTGGCAAGAAACAATACGTTGAAGACTTCTTTGCAAACCTAAATTGGTCAAAAATTGAGGAAAACTTTGAGAATGCTAAATAGTTTGTTTTCTTTTCAGAAAAAAGAAACTTATAAAAATAATCAGATAGACAAAAATTAGAACTATCGGAGAAAAAGCCGGAAGATTTATTGCGCCGAAAGGCAAAATCGCACCAAGATGAACTATTTTTAGTTGATACCAAAGTAAAATATATGATGGAAATGCGGGAACAAAAGAAAGATATAAAGAAACCAGTCCAAACATTCCTGTAATAAATCCTAAAAGCATAGTCAGTGGAATTGTGCCGAGAATTAAAATATTGACTGGCAAAGAAACAAGCGAAACTAAACCAGTATTGTAAATTAGAAAAGGTAAAACTGTTAGTTGGGTGGCGATTGTAGAGGAAACTATTTCTCGCAATCCCCATTTTTCTGTGACCCAGCTCAAGTACGGGGCAACGTATGGCGAAACAAAAATAAGTCCGATCGTCGCTAGGATAGAGAGCTGAAAAGATGGATCGAAAACTAGGAGAAGTGGATTTGGTGTAAGCATTAAGACCACAGCAAAACCCAGAGCACGACTGGCTTTATAGTCACGATTACTCCTTTTTGCAAACAGCGCAACCAAAACCATAATAGCTGCACGCCATGCAGACGCTCCCCCGCCGGATAAAATAGTGAACAAAATAATACCGATAACCCCACCGGCAAAAGAGAAATTTTTTGGTAAAAACTTGAGGAGAGACATGATACTAGTAGCTACGATAGCAATATTGTAACCAGAGAGCACGACAACATGAGAAACTCCAGAGCGTTGAAATTCTGTTAGGAGCTCTTTGCCAAGAGATTGTTTCGTGCCAAGAAGTAGCCCTGCCATAAGACTAGATTCCGGCTCTGAAATCGCATTATTTATTGAGTTTGTAAATGCATGTTTTATTTTGAACAAATAACTTTTTATAATATTTCCATTTCCAGAAGAAACGAGTTGTATCGTTGTGTACTTGCTCGTATACCAAATACCGCGAACTCTCAAATATCCTTCATAATCAAAAACTCTGCCGTCGTCTGACTGTATTTTATCTGGCTTGACCAAAGTCACGTTCATTTTAACTTTGTCGCCATAGTGAAATTCTGGATATATCGGGATGCTAACTAATATTTTTTCCCCAGTAGTAGAGCGAAGCTCACTACGGGGCAAGCTTTCATTACTATTTATTATCTTTTCAATTCTTACGATTAATTTCGTATTATTTTCTCTGACATCTGGTTCATCAACCACAATTCCTTCTGCATAAATTTTCTGTCCAACAAAATTATCTAGATGTGAGTTGGCGTATAGATTTGAAACCCACACTCGCCCAACTCCAACAAGGGTAGCGAGCATAAAAATAGTAAGTAACGTCATGTACAGGCGGTTTTTTCCCTCTACAAAATATCTGTATACAAAAAATATCACTGCCAAAATCAAGAGAACGGTGAAAAACAAAAAGTTCACTTTAATAAATGAACCTAGTGCAATTCCAAATATAAATCCAAAAATAGTTGAAAGAATCATAATAATTTCTAATCAGAAATTAGGTTAATTTTTTGTATTCTCTAATAATCTCTTCCTCATCCGCGGGCGATGTAGATTTTTTATATTTTGCACCAGAAACACCACTAACTCTTGCTTTGCATTCTTCCCATGTTTTATGGGTTTCAATTTTGCCTTTTATCATACTTACATACGAGTACGCTTTGCTTTTACTTTTTGATTTAGAAATCGCCCCTACTTTTTCGGCAACTGAAACTGAAATACCGTATCTCGATCGGGAGCCGTTGTAGAGAACGACAGGATTTTTGTCG
>JAHFOB010000011.1 GCA_023267045.1 Candidatus Zambryskiibacteriota bacterium | reverse complement strand
TCCTAAAGCCATCGTAATATTTCCTGTAGAGAAACAGTCATATCCCCAAGGAGAAACTGCGTAACCAGCAAGTGTTGTTGCGGAAACAGTGTGTGCTCCAGCGGTAACGGTTACACGATTGCCAAGTGTTACAGGTGCTCCATCTATAAAAAGAGGGAAACTATTCGGAATATTTGTGCCATTGTTGTTGTTTACAACATTTGCGATCAAAGTCAGCGTCGTTGTTATGTCATCGTTTGTGATTGTACAGAATTTAAGTCCGCCAGCGATAATATTTCCAGAACAATCTGTTGTTTGACTGACAGTATAGTTTGGCAGTGGATTTTCGGTCACACTATAAGCTCCTGGTTGGACAATTACAGCAATCCCAGTTTCTGTCCCAGCAAATGAGCTCGATGGATTTGCCGAAACATTCATAGTAAAATTACTTGCAGTTTTTGTTCCACTACTGTCATTTATTACATGTGTCGTTATAAAAAGAGTTCCAGTTGTTGGGGCTGTCGGTATTGCTCCTAGATGAATACTATTCATGTTCATTGCCATATCTAGATTTGCATATGAACCATTTACCACGGCTTGAGTTTTAATTGTCACTAATCCAGTAACAGGATAATTAATCTGTATCGGTAGAACATGGCAAGAACCGATGCTATTGGTTGTTGTTACATCTCCAGTGTAAGTCGGATCTGATAGAAGGGTTGCCATAGCTTGTTCTGCGCATCCTTCGGCTAAACTATTAGCTTGCTCTTTTGCTTCAGTGCCTAGAATATTAAATCTGGTGTACCATCCAGAAGAACTTTCCTCCACAGCCATAATTAGAAGTACTAAAGATATGATTATGGTCGCCATGAGAGCTATGTACCCACTTTTTCTTGTGTTCATTGTATTATCTTAAATATCTTCTGAAATTAAATGATTTTCCGTTTATCTGAAAAGTTGTCTGTACTGATGGCGGTCTTCCGTTTGCACTTGGAGTGTAAATAAAATTAATGTTTGTAACTTGAAATCTATCACTATTTAAATTTATGGCAATACCACTTCCGCGTGTAATATTTATTATTATGCCTGTGCCTGAGATTACGAGCGGACTTTGTGTGCCTAAGTCAGGGCGTGTAATAGTAAGTGTTTTACCACCCCCTGAAACACTTACGGCTGTGGCGTCAGATAGTGCCCAGCTGATTTTGCGATTGAGAAAAGTTCCTTCTTCCTGTATTCCAGTAGCTTTTATATTTCTGTCACTTCCTTCAAGCAAGTTATATGTGCCAACGACTGCTCCAGTTATAATTATTCCAAAAAGAGCAATATAGATCATCATCTCCATTAAAGTAAACCCTGCTTGCCTATGCGAGGCTCTCTTTTTGTTTGGTTGGTCAGTCATTATGGTGTATATATAACTTTTATCATATCGTTAGCTAAGGACTTTGTTATTGTATATATCCAATTTGTATCTATATCAAATCCTAGGGGGGCTAGATTTGGAATGCTGTATGATTTAAATCTACCACTGTTTAACACTGTCGGGTTCCATGGGGTGAAGTCACTATCCCAAGTTTGAAATTCTTCACCGACTTTACCTGTCCCAATAAAATCATATTTTCCTGTGACTTTTATACTTGTGACATCGGCTCCTACTTCACCTTGACCAACAATAGGTAGAGAAACACTTGGGTTAGTCACAGAAAAAACATAGAGCTCTGGCCCTGTTGGGTTTGATGCTCGACCAAGGTAGAGATTATTTCCTAAAAGATAAAGACTGTATGTATCATATATCCCAGGGAGATCGACGGAATTTACTTCCGTCACAACATCATTTGTTACATCAAAAACCCCGAGCTCTTTTATGGCAGAGTCAGAGGCCAGGAACATAAATCTGTGAGTGACATTTCCAACTTTTTGATCTCGAACGACGATGTCGTTTACAGTTCTGTTTAATTCAACACCATTACCGATTTCGGTAGGTAAGGTCGGTGTTGTGATATCAAAAATATGGAGTTCAGGCCCAGATGTTTCTCTAGTCGTCATATAAAGCCTTCCTCCATAAATAAACACTCGCCAACCTTGTGGGAAAGATCCAAATGGATCAGTTGTTTGTAAATTACGCTGTGCTATAACAGTTGGATTGTGAGCGTCAGTTGCGTCCACTACAACCAGTTGTGATGTAGTTGCATTTAGTGCTAAAAAAATATACGTTCTCCCAGTAGCTAAATCTTCTTCAGTGTCTAGTCCATTGAAAGTTTTACTTACTCCACCAATGGTTATATCTAGTGATTTATCTAATACAGGATTTTGTCCTACTGCAGTTGGTATATCATAAATAAGTAAGCTCGGACTTAACCCAGAAGTTACATAAATCTTTTTTTGTAAAACATCGATTCCTGTGAATTGTTTTCCGGGCGCAAAAGATAGTTGTCCTACAGTTTGGGCTCCCGAATTTTTCCAGTCACCGTTAGGTTCATTTAAAACACAATCTCCTCCGCGATTTATAATTTCTGTTGAATTCGTTAAATTTGTTCCTAGTTTTACAGATGTAATTGGGTAATTATCTACTTTCCACTGTACCAATGCTTCTACGTATTTTGAGCAAGAAGAGACGTCTGTTACTGTACTTTGGACTGAATAACAAAGTCCTCCTGCTATACATGAAGCATCAGCTGGGTCTGTCGGATCAGCCGAAACTGTAAGTGGTGTGGAAACTACGGAATAAAAATCTTGTTTTATAAGTGAACGCAAGTCCTCCAGTTTTGTTTTTGCTTTGTATAGGGCTTCATTACTTGTCTCTGATGTTATAGACCAATATTGTGCAGAAAAATTTGCTCCAACAGCTCCGACTAAGACTATTGATATAAGTGCAAAAGCGATCATCAGTTCCAATGTAGAGAAACCGCTTTTGTAAAAAAATATTTTGTTTTTACCAACTAATTTTCCCTTCATGATTTATTGATATAGTTGCATTCATATTTCTTTCCGGATCTGTTAACACAATATCTCCATCATAATTTGCATCGCCACTTAATTGGTCGAAAACAATTTCTGTTGGCAGTGCAGGAGGCGTTATTCCGTAAGAAGATTTTATATTTACATCCAGTGACGTTATTCTTGTGGCATAATTATCACCTTCAAAAATAATATAACCATCATACCCACCCGGGTGTATTGCCACACCATGGCGGTTCTGATCTATGTTGTTTAGTGCGTCTGCTCTTGCTGTTTGTAGAGCAGTGCCAAGGATATTGACTTCTTCTCTGAATGCATTTCCGCGGTAGTTATTTAAATCTGTAAACAATGACAAAGCTCCTATCATTCCAACCAAACCTAAGACTACCAGGATTTCCATCAAAGTGAATCCACCATCATATTTTCTTATTTTTATATTTAACTTAAACATGTAAGTTTTGTGTGATGCCGTATATAGGTGTGATTATTGAAATCGCAATAAACCCAACCAAAATTCCCATAAAAATCATTAGCACTGGTTCTATAATGCTACCGATATTTCTTGTGAAATCATCGACTTCAGCTTCGTAAAGTTCAGAAAGATAAATCAGAGAGTTGGAAAGATTCCCACTTCGCTCACCAACAGAAACTATTTGGCTTAAAACATCTGGGAAAAGATCTGGTGATTTCAGAAAATATAATGACATCCTTTCTCCCCGGTTAACTATATTTGATATACCATCAAATTCTTCTCTGTAGACTAAATTTTTACTTGTTTTCGAAACTATAGGCAAAGCTTCACTAATATTAATGCCACTTTTCAAAAGTAGTCCCATTGTGCGAGTGGAGTTTGCCAGGTTGTAGTTTTTTATAACGTTACCGATTATTGGTATTTTTAAAATATATTTATCAAATTGAAAATGGAAATTCTTACTTTTCTTTAAAGCAAAGATGATAGCTGAAATGAATATGATAATTCCTAAAATGAGGTAGAGTCCATCTTGTCTAATAAAATTTGAAAGGAAAATGACTATTCTGGTTGAAAGAGGCAGTTTCATATGTAGACTAGAAAAAACAGGCATGATTTTTGGGAAAAGATAAATCATTAAAAAAGCAGTGATACCAAAAGTGGCTAGTGTTACAACAGCTGGATAAACAAAAGCCCCCACAATCTTTTTTCGGAGAGCCTGTCTTTTTTTCAGCTCATCCGCTAAATATTCTAGATTTTCTGACAATATTCCAGCTGATTCTCCAAAACTTATAATGTTTATAGAAAAATCTCCAAACAATTTGTGGAATTTTGAAAGACTGGTGGAGAGATGTTGTCCGTTTGAAACATCCTCTATAACTTTATCTAAAACGTTTCCATAACCTTTTGATTTTGTTTGCTCACGGATCATAACCAAACTGTCTAGAATAGGAATTCCAGCTTTTATCAGAAATGAAAGTCGTTTTACGAAAAAAGATTGGTCTTTTATGGACAGTCTAGCAGAAGAATTTTTCTTGAAATTTTGTATAGACTTTTTTGCACTAGAAAAAATTTGATTAAAAAAATCCCCAGAGTTTTTTGAATGTTCGTTTATCGTTGAAGTGACAGTTTTCAATATTTTTTTTGATTTCTGTATTTTTTTCATGCCGTATTAAGAATTAGTCCCTGATTAGTCGTGGATGACTCTCAGGATTTCCTCTACTGTTGTTTGACCATTTTTTATTTTCTGAAAACCGTCTTCGAGCATTGTTGTCATACCGTGACTTATGGCAATGTTTCGTATTTCATTTGCGGATGCTTTACGAAGTATCGCTTCACGTATAATGTCATCGGCGACTAGAACTTCGTTTATACAAACTCGTCCGGAATAACCGCTTTTACCACATTTTGGACAACCCTTACCTTTGTAAAAAACTTGGTCATCTTTTATCATTTTGCCAAACGGTGTTTCAGCTAAACTCTCTTTCAAAGATGGAGTCATTTCAACTTTTACTTTGCAACTTTCACATATTTTTCGAACAAGTCTCTGTCCTATTGCAATACTGACCGTTGATGCAACTAGATATTCCTCGATTCCCATATCAAGTAGTCTGGGTAGGGTAGTAGCTGCGTCGTTTGTGTGAAGTGTTGAGAGAAGTAAGTGTCCCGTAAGTGCTGTGTTTACAGCAATACCTGCTGTTTCTGCATCACGGATTTCACCGACCATGATAATATTTGGGTCTTGTCGCAGAATACTTCGGAGCCCGTTGGCAAAAGTCAGACCGCTTTTACTGTTTACTTGGATTTGTTCAATGTCGTCGACGGCGTATTCTATAGGGTCTTCTATTGTAATGATTGAGACTTCAGGAGAGTTTAACATTTTTATCAGTGTGTAAAGTGTTGTTGTCTTTCCAGAACCTGTTGGGCCAGTAGCAAGTATCATTCCGTTTGGTTTTTTCAAAGCGTCTAAGATTTTTTTCTGGTCACTTACAGAAAATCCCAAAGCTTCCAATGTAAAATTTTCAGCTTTGTCCGAAAGTAATCGCAATACAGCATTTTCTCCGTGATATGTTGGCACTATTGAAACACGCAAATCAACAAACTCTCCTGTCTCGTGGAAAGCGTGGCGAAACCTACCGTCTTGAGTTGCCTGATGTTCATCTGTTCGCAATTTGGATAGAACTTTTATGCGAGAAATAATTTCGTTGTGAATATTTTTTGGAAAATTGTAAGCTTCTTGCATCACACCATCTACACGAAAACGAACACGGACATTTTTTGGAGAAGGATCAATGTGTATATCGGATACTCTCCCACGATGAGCTTTTTCTATTAAACAATCAATCAAGTTGATGATAGAAACATCAGTCCCACGGGAAAGATCTATTTCTAGTTTGTCCAATTTTTCTTTAGTTGTTGCCATGTTGGTAATAGTTTAAACAAAGTAGTTCTCTGTAAGTTCTCGTACTTTACTATAAAAGGGATTCTGTTACAACAAGTCAAAAAATTGCTGATTTTTTAGGAAATTTTCGCCAGTTTTTGTCAATTTTGTTATGCGTTGACAAGGTTTTTTATGGTGATATCTTAATCCTCGGATCAGGGGGTCTTTATGTGCAGACGAATGTTGGGGGTCGGCCGGAGGGTTCGGGAAGGGGATATTTTCCTCGGAGACGAGGATGAAGATCAGCGTCCCGTGAAGAGGAAGCAAAGCGGTCAAAACAACCCGAATCCGAGGTCGAACAGGGGAGAAGTGAAGGAACAGGAATCCCTTGACGAGCAAGCTTTTCAGTTGGCCTAGTTGGTGAGTGGGAACCCACTAGCTAGTGCCGGGTGGGCGACACAGTGACTCGTGTCGTCCACCCTTTTTTATAATTTAAAATAAAAAACGGGAAAGCAAACTATAAATACCAGAATAATTTGAATTGCTAAAACAACAAGTGCTTGTTTTGGTTTTTGTGTCAGCCACTTCAGAGCAAAAAACCCTATCATAAAAAATTCTAAAACGAGCCAGATCTGAAAGAGGTGAGCGGGAATTCCCTCGTCAGTTTCATGCACAATAGGAGATCGTCTAAAATAAAAAATAAATATTCCTATCATAACAAGTGACAATACTATTGGAAGCCATGCGCTTGTCTGTTTAATTAGAGGTTTCACAAAAGATATTTTCCAATCTTATTATTGTACAATAAACGTAAAAGTATTTTCTGTAGATGGATTTGTTGGATTTTCTGGAGTTACAGAGTATGAAATAGTTTTTCCGCCAAAAATGATTTTTTCACCGCCCTCCATGTTTAACGTTTTTGTTTCATTACCACTTTCAAGTCTAACTTCTAGAATAATTCTACCAGCCCAAACACATACTACATCTGTAGGGCATCTACTATCCTCAACTATTTTTATTGGAGTTATATAAACTCCATTACTCAAAATTTTCTGCCCGATCTTGGTTGAAGTTGTATTCGTTTCTGTATTTGGACATGCAGTAAATTCACATTTTGGTCCAGTTCTACCGACATAGCTTCCGTCTGGGCAGAGCCGAGCCTCCATTGTACAAGCGATTTCTGTTGGCTTGTTTTTTGATAGGAATAAAAATCCTACTCCAATAATAATAAGAACCAAAACACCTAAGATAATAATAATTTCTTTTTTCATAATTTTAGATTGTTACAATTAAGATTTTTGCGGACAGAGTGGGATTCGAACCCACGGTACCTGTTAAGGCACGGCGGTTTAGTAAACCGCTGGCGTAAACCACTTGCCTATCTGTCCAATTAACTTTTTAAGTATACAGAAATTCAGAGAAAAAACTAACTATTAAAAACATTTAAAACATGATAATCTAGCTTCATTAGGAGCTGTGGGAGAGTCTGGTTTAATCTACATCTTTGCTAAAGATGCAGGGGCTTTAAAACCCCTCGAGGGTTCAAATCCCTCCGGCTCCGCCAGATTGGCAACTTTGAACTTAAGCAAAATAAGGGTATTCTAAGTATAAAAATACATGTTAAAAAATTGGGAAGAAAAAGTTAAAGAATACTGCGAGAAGTATAATATACCTCTTTTATATTTAGCTGAAACCTTGTACGAACCAAAAGTTGTGCCAATGATTAGAGGTAAAGCCTTTGAATTTTCGGTAATGATGGCATTGCAAGAAATTTTACCAGAAGATAAGTGGCAGGTTGATAAACCAATGATGAATGCACAGATTGGCTTTCATGATATAGATGTTCGGGTGCTTCATAAGCCAACAGGGAAAATTGTGAGAGTAGAATGTAAACTTGCCAAAAAAGGCGGGTATAGATTATTTACTGATGGACATAGCGAAATAAGAGTTAAGTGCATGCGAAGTCGTACTCTTGGTCCGGCAAAAGTAAAAGAGTTAGCTCCTAAGTTTGGCATTTCAGAGAAAGTTCTAGCAATTCATAACGACCAATATTTATCAGCAGATTTCGACATAGTCATATCATCAATTGGTAATGCTTTTTATACAACTGATAAAAAGACGGGATATTTTGAATGGAGCCCATCGCAAGAAGGTGAGAAATTTTTACAAAAAATAGGAGCTTCTCCTAAAAAAAGTTTTCAAGATTTCGCTTTCAGTACCCTGTATGTTGCAAAAACTTCAGACCTCAAGATTAGTAATAATGGTGTTATATGTACTCGTGCTCAATGTAAAAATAAAAAAGGTTGTGGCTTTATTCCAAATTACCCGATCATTGATTTTGATAAAAAAATAAACCAGCCAACTAATAATTGGGTTTCCATTAAAGAATCTTTAAGCCTCTTCGAGGACTTTATACAAAGTTGATTGAGAATCAAATAAAGGTGCCTGTTTTTCAGAGTTATAATTAACAATAAATAACTCGTGTCCTTTATAACGGGCACCTTTTTTGTTTGTGCCATTTTTTTGATCATCAGTACGATTAATCGTATAGTTCCATTGTTTTTTGTGCATTGCATTCGCCCAGTCATACAGGTCTCGTATTTCTTGACTATCATCATAAGTAAGCAGAAATTTGAATTTGTCTTTATATTTCTTAAGAATCTTACTTAATCGAAAATGATCATCTTTTTTGAAAGAGTAAGCATAGAATTTTTCTTGATCAGCATTAAAATATGGCGGGTCAATAAATAGAAAAGAATTTTTAGGGGCTTCTTCTATAACTTTTTCGAAATCAAGAGAGGTTAATTTAACCCCTTGCAATTTTGCAGACGTCCTTAAAATATTTCTCGGCCAGTTTTCTGGTCTCATGCTGTATTTATCACCATATCCCCAATAACAATTCTGCATATTCATAATTCCTGAATAGGAAGTACGATTTACATAAAACCATCGAGTGGCACGATCTAATTTGGTTTTTGGTTTATATTCATTTTTATAATAGGCATGCCTTTCTTTCGTAGCTTGCTCGCCACTTAAGCTTTTAATCAACTCATTAGGATAGTCGCGAATTATCACTAAACAATTTATAAGATCTTTATCAATATCATTGAGCCAATTTCCGCTCACTCTACTTTTTGCAAAGAAAATTGAAGCGCCTCCAGCAAACGGCTCTATGTAATAATTGTGATTAGGAATATGCTCAGTTATAAGCTTGCGAGCGTAGAATTTTCCTCCAGCGTATCGAAATGGTGAATTGATTTCCTTATCCATAGTTATTATTTATTTTACCATTTACTACTCTTTCATGTTTTTAACCACGCCGACAACTTTGCCACTAATTCTAAAATCATCACTTTCATGAATAAAGATTGGTGAATAATCTTGAGTTGATTCTGAAAGCAAGGCGATACGAGAGTAATCTTTATCTAGACGATACTTTTTTATATTTGCCATACCGTCAATAACAGACACTACATAATCATTATTGTGAGGCAATGTGTTTCCGCTATCTACTATTACGAAGTCGCCACTCTCTATATTCTTTCCAGCTATATTTGCTTTGTTTAGAGAATTACCCTCTGCCCTCAAAGCGAAAACACTCTTTTTATTTGGCACAAGGCGCTTTGAGATTTTTAAATATCCCTCAATATTTTGATCGGCATAGACAGTAGCGGGGCCACAATTAGCAGTTCCTACAATGGGAATTGAAATAAAGATGTTTCCAGTCTTTGTTTTGTTACTAACCCTGTTTATCTTTTTATTTTTTTTATCAATTACAATAAAACCTTTTCGTTCAAGTTGAGAAAGATGGTGTTTAACTTTTTGGGGAAGTCTTTCGGTTATCAATTCTCCTATTTGCCGGAGGGTTAGGTCACCTATGTTCTTGTCATCAATAACTTTGAGTAATCTTTCTTGTATTGTATGCATATTGTTAGTATAGTATCTTTGTCAAAGTTATGCAAAAAGTTATCCACAGTATATTAAAGCTTGACGGAGTTGACAGACTCTTCGGTGCCGCCTAAGATATAGGCATTCCCGATGATCTGAAAAGACCATGAGGTCGGCGGTGAATACAGAAAATAATTAAGGCAAAAAAATAACATGAGAGTAAACAATATAAACGGAACAAGCGATAATTCCTGTAGTTGTGGGAGCTGGTTAGATCACTGGAAAAATTACAGTCGTCAATCACTACCGACGTACTGCCCGGAAAAAAGTTGCACCAAGAAACCAGAAGTTGGTGCTCATGTCCAAAAAGATAGTTCATACGACAAGGCTTGGTACATAATCCCCCTTTGTAGCGAACACAATAGGCAGACGCGGGGCTCCTTGGAGGTAGGTGACTCAGTCGCGCTTGTATCAGCAAATACTAGTCAGACTTGTGGCTAAGATCTGCGAAAATATTAAACGAAGGTCGAAATTATTAAACGAGTAAATTTAACTAAAATGGCAGACAATAAAAAATTACGTGGTTTCCCAGATAATGTGCTGTTCAACAAGCACGAACAGTATGAGGTGAACTACATGGTCTCACGGCTACATAAGCAATTTCCTCAAACATCGACGGCACAGGTTAAGAAGGCTGTCATTGACTCGGCGAATGTTAAGCAATTTCATAACGTCCGCAAGATGATTGAGAACTCAGCGAAGCTGAAACTCGATAATCTCTAACAGATTGTAATGAATAGGCGTTGAGGCATTCTACAGCGCCTTTTCTTTTTAAATTAAATAGTCCACTACATTTTGACCCTTATCTGATTTTGGCTTCGGAGTCTCAAACCATTCTGGATGGACTTTGTAGATAGCCCTTAATTCTTGTATACTTTTATCAATAACCTCGAACTTGAAGCCCACTTTCGGTTCAAAGTTCCGGCGATCGTCTCCGCCTGATGTCCAAGTTCGAACAGAAGCAGAATAAGGGTTTTTTTGTTATTATTAATCAATAAAATATGTATATGCCACTTTGGATAATCGCTATAGGAGTTATTGTATATTTCTTTTGGATTAAGAATAAGAAAGAATCGGCTCCATCTTTGAGCGACGAAAAAACAAGTTTAAATCCTTTGTTCTCAGAGAAACAAATTTCTGATAGCAAAAAGCTGTTTACTAATTGGCAGAAACAATTTGAAGAAAGTTTCGGTGCTTTCCAAAAGAAAGAGGTTGAGGAAATAAAAAAATTTCAAGGGAAAAAAGAAGATTTTAAACCCAGCGATGATCTATTAAATGCTATTGGTAGAAACACTTTGGCACGTTTTTGTGCCAACTTTGCAAAACAAGAATATGACAAAATGATTGAATCAAACATAGCTATCATAAATGGAGAAAAAATTAGTGCTGTAGAAAAAAAGTTCTACGATAATTCAAACGGGGTTATTCCTTATCACAATTTAAGTATACTTTACAGTTGGGACTTATATAAGAGGATATTCAATAAAGAATACGGAGAAGATGTGGATAAAAGGAAAAACTATTGGAATACATCCTGGGATTCAATTCGTCGCGAGGAAAATTAAATAATTTTATGGAAACGAAAAAATTTGAAGATTTAAATAAAGGAGATCAAATTAAGGCTGATTTGTATTCGAGATCGAATGCTATGAATGGGAAATACAGAGTCGGCCAACTTGGATTGGACGATCTAGTCGGAATTAAAAGCACTGACACTTTCTTTTTGGAAACACTAAAGATGAAAGCTGATTTAGCCGACAAAATGATTGCGGAGGCTGAATCGCAAGGCAAAAATACATCAGACCCCAAAATAATGAAAGAATTAGGAGAAGAAATAAACGCTGTAGGTACTCCTCTACACAAAAGTGAATCAATAATGACTGCTATTTTTGCTTCTTTGCATCTAATTGTTTATTACGGAATTGCTATCGGTATTTGGGGACTTGTTTTCAAAAAAAGTTTTCTGGCATTCGGTTTTTGGGGCGCTGTCGTGGGACTTTTAATTAGCTTACTCTCCGTTGCTCCTGTAATTGCTTTTCAGAGAACAAAAGAAAAAGTTAGAGATATGTCCTTTGGTGCGGGTGCACTATGGGGAAACTTGGGAATTATTATCGGGGTTGTTGGTTTGATAGCTTGGATAATAAGACTGATATTTTTCAAATAAATTTATGGCAATAAAAATTACTTATTTTGTTCACGGCACAACAACTGATAATGAAAAAGAAATTTCATCTGGCTGGAAAGATGTTGAACTTTCGGAATTGGGAATAAAGCAGTCCGTTGCTCTGAAAGAACAGACGAAAGATCAAAAATTTGATGTAGTTTTTTGTTCCGATTTACAGCGCGCTCATAATTCAGCAAAACTCGCTTGGAATGGAGTGTATCCGATTATTCCTGATGCAAGACTTCGGGAGTGCAATTATGGAAATTTGAATGGTGCTTCATCCGCTATTGTAGAACCAATGCAAGAAGAAGAATGTATTACAAACAGATTCCCTGATGGCGAAAGTTATGAAGATGTGAAAGTAAGAATAGCTGATTTTCTTGAATTTCTTAAAAAGAATTATGACGGAAAAAGTGTTGCTATAGTGGGGCACAAAGCTACACAACTTTCATTAGATGTTTTACTTAAGGGTAAGACTTGGCAACAGGCTCTTGCAGAAGATTGGAGAAAGACTAAATCCTGGAAGGCAGGCTGGGAATATGAATTAAGGTAGGAAAAAAGAACTGAAAATAATCTGCAGAATCCATGGATAAATCCGAATATAAAGATAGGTTTGATAGTTTGTATAGTAATCTTCTTGGAACGTGCGCGACTTTTTACACATGGAAAGGTCTCCAAGATAAGAATTATGAGCCAACTTATGGACGTGCTATATATTTCTGGTCAGCAACATTAATTGCATTGCAGAATGAATGGTTACTGAGTTTAGCGAAATGTTTTGAAGAATCCAGTTTTAGTAAGCGAAACAAAGTCATCTCCGTGTATGCATTACTAAAACATCACCCCGATTCAGCACGAACTAAGCAAGTAGAGGATTTTCTCAAAAAACACGGTAAAGTAATCAGACCTATTTCGCGATTAAGAGATAACCAGTTAGCACATCTCAATGCAAAGCACTTAAAAAATCCGGCGAAACTACTCAAAAAATTCCCGATAGACTACGGCGAAGTTGAAGATTTATTAAATGGGTTTCCGGAACTAATATCACTACTTAATCCCGCCGAAGAGAGAATTGGGTATGGGCTGGATAACTACACTAAAACACCAGAGCACGAGGCGAAGCACATTATAGCTAAAATCCAGCATTTTGACTTTCTTGAGAAAGAGCATTTAGACAAGTTTGTTTCCGGTGAAATTGATGATCCGTTTTACCCTCCCAGAAAAACACTTTAAACTCAAATGGAATAATCCACCTCATTCTTACCTTTGTCGGATTTTGGTTTCGGCACCTCAAACCACTCAGGGTGAATTTTGTAGACAGCTCGCAATTCTTGTATACTTTTATCAATATCCTTGAATTTGAGCCACTTTTTCGGTTCAAACATCGGGACATCGTCCCCGCAGATTTATTTTGTGTTATAATACCCATAATGAGTGAAAGAGTTTCACAGATAGTTTCAGGGATTTTTATACTACTCATACTTGGAGGGGTTATTTATCTTTCTGTTAACAGAAAACCAAATTCTGGTGGTGGTAATCAAACTGCTACGACTACAAATCTTGGAGACCAAACTCCAACAACCGGTGTTCAATATAAAAATACACAATATGGTTTTATTTTTTCACTACCAGACAGTTGGAAAGATTATTCAATCATAGAAGATGAATGGGAGGGGGATAGTATAGGTAGTACAGGACAAGTTCAAACTGCAACGATAACAGGTCCACTTATTTCTATTCGACACCCAGACTGGGATTATAAAAGTCCACGACAAGATATTCCTATAATGGTTTTCACAATAGCAGAGTGGAATCTAATGCAAGCAGATAAATTTCATATCGGTGCCGCTCCGATAAATCCAAGCGAAATCGGAAGAAATACAAAATATGTTTTTGCAATTCCAGCGAGATATAATTTCTCGTATCTGACTGGCTATGAAGAGGTTGATCAAATAATTCGTGGGGACAATTTTAAAACTTTTTAAATAAAATCTCTTTCTCCTCACAAGTTTTTGGAGACCGTTCGCTTTTCCAGCGAAAAGCTTACTTAATTCTCGGCCACAACTTGTCAATGAGCCCCTCGCTTTGCTCGGGGTCGTTGACAAGACCATGCTTGTGGCCTGCGAGGTCTCCAAAAACTTGTGACTCAACGAGATTTTTTAAAAAGTTTTGCAAAAAATCTCGTTGAACCAATACTTTTTTGGCGCATCACGGAGTCCATGAAGAGACGAGTGCGAGGAAAATTTTCAGTAGAAAATTATTCCGGCGACAGAAAAGTATTGGTGAGTAAGAGATTTTTGTAATGTATTTTAATGTGCAATCGTAAAAGCAAAAACGTCTCGCGCGCCGGTTTCCAACAAAGTTTTTCTGGCTTCGGAGAGTGTACTTCCAGTTGTAACAACATCGTCAATCAAAATAATATATTTGCCACTAACTCTCGGATCTGCAGAGAAACACCCGATCAAGTTTTGCATCCGCTCTGCCCGAGATTGACTGTGACTTTGTCTTTCGGTTTCTTTTATTTTACTAAACCATTGTGGAGCATAGAGTAAACTGTGCTGTATATCATTTTCCAAAACGGCTTTTGCTAAAAGTTCACTCTGATTGTAGCCACGTTCACTTCGCCTTTCCTCTGTTATGGGAATTGGTATGAGTAAAAATTGTGCGTCGTTATTAAAAAGTACAACGTCTGATGTAACAGCGACTATTTCATCAAAAATCATTCTACCAATGTACTCCAGCGGCAATGTATTTTCTCTGTATTTTAATTCCCAGATTATTGCTCTAACACGGCTGTCTTTGTAGTGGAAAAGTGGAAAAATCCAGTCGCAACCGTCAACAGAAGGGCCTTTCGGTAGGGAATTGATAGTTTTTTCATCAAGTTTTTGAACAATAGCAAAATTTGTTCTCGGCGGGGCAAGTCTGTCGACAAGATATTGCATCAATTTTTTCAGACTTTTCAACATCTCTTTATTATACGCCTCTCCTCATGATATACTACAAATAACATATTTTTTGTCATGGCAAATTTCTTTTCAAACCTATTTAGTAAGCAAAGTAAGAGCGTTTTGGGCATTGATATTGGCTCATCCTCAATAAAAATGGTTCAACTTCGTAAAAAAGGTGGTCACGCTATTTTGGAAACATATGGGGAGCTTGCTCTGGGGCCTTATACCGGCAAACCTGTGGGTGAAGCGGTCAATTTACCTCTAGAAAAAATCATAGAGGCTATAAACGACATGCTTAAGGAAAAAGAGGTTAATATAACCACCAGAGTTTCTGGTATCGCTATACCTTTTGCCTCGAGTCTCATGGCTGTTATAGAAATGCCCGCTGTTCCTCAAAAACAACTTGCGCAAATAGTTCCTCTTGAGGCCAGAAAATATGTGCCAGTGCCAATCTCTGAAGTGGCACTGGACTGGTACATTATTCCGCAAGAAAAAAATCTGGCAGACAAGTCAGTACAAAAAGAAACAGAAAAAAGGCTAGAAGTTTTGATTGTAGCAATACACAACGATACTATTACCAACTACAAAACCATCATCGATAAAACCTTTCTTGACACCAGTTTTTTTGAAATAGAAATTTTCAGCACAATGCGTTCGATACTCGATCAAGAAGTTGAACCAGCTATGATTGTTGATATGGGAGCTACCAGTACGAAACTATATATTGTTGAAAAAGGAGTTTTGCGCTCATCTCACATGGTCGATCGTGGATCTCACAACATAACAGGTGAAATCTCTAAATCTCTAGGTATTTCTGTTGAAGATGCGGAATATCTAAAGAGAGAAAAAGGTTTGCTCGGTTCGGTTAACGGAATTGATGTAAAAAATGTCGCCAGTTTTACTTTAAATTATATTTTTTCCGAGGCCAGTCACGTTGTTTTGGCCTATCAGAAAAAATATGGCAAAAATGTCAGTAAGATCGTCCTTGTCGGAGGAGGTAGTGCTCTAAAAGGCATAGTTGATGTCGCTAAAACTAACTTTCAGACAGAGGTCGTGGCTGGGGATCCATTTTCAAAGGTAGTTGCGCCAGCTTTTCTAGAAAAAGTTCTGCGAGATACTGGACCGGAGTTTGCTGTTGCTGTTGGCGTAGCCCTTCGTCGCTTACAAGAGCTCAATTAGCTTGGGTCTTTTTGCTCAATCTCTACGTTGGAATTTGTAAAATAACCCTCACCTTACGACGAATAAGGCTCGGATTCTTTTCCAAATTCCGCCTTGATCTTGAGCAAAAATCCTCCAAGCCCATTCAAACATTAAGTCTAATTTTGGCTGTTTTATACACACCTTGTATAGTCTTTCCTCTTTGTTTGTACTATAATTAGCCCACGGTAATGGAAACTAAATTTCAAACATCGTTCATTCCAAAAAATCCAGCAATTCCATCTCAAACCGTTGTTATGGGCAGGCAAACTTCTGTGGTTAGAAGTAGCGGTTTACTTAACCTCATAGCTGGTCTCATTTTTGCCATGATAATTTTGGTAGCTCTTGGGCTTTTTGGTTACAAAATTGTTTTAAATAGGCAAATTGAGCAAGCCGGAGCTGATATTGATGCCGCTTCAACGGCTTTTCAGCCTGATAAGATAAGGCAGATCATCGACGAAAACGCTAGAATGATTGCTGCCAAGAATCTTTTGGATAAACATGTTGCTACTTCCAAAATTTTTCTTCTACTTCAAAACCTGACAGTCAAAAAAATGAGATTTAGTGATTTTGATTTTACAAACAAAGATGGTCAGGTTTTACTTAAGATGAAAGGCGAGTCCCAAACATATAACGCGTTGGCCGAGCAAGGTGATATTTTCTCTAAAAATGATTTTATAAAATCACCAGAGTTTTCAAATTTTACTTTGAAAGACAATGGTTATATAACATTTGATTTTTCGGCTACAATAGATCCAGATCTTATTTCTTATAAAAAAGCTCTAGACGCTTTGCCAACTGGTCAATAAAAATATGAAACTTTTAACACCATTCATTGTTTTAGGAGTTGGGATTGCAGTGTATTTTTTCTATGTTAGTCCTCAAATGACAGAAGTTAAAAGTTTAATTATTGAAAAGGATAGAAGACAGGAGATTTTGGATAGATCGAAAGAGTTGGCACAAAAAAGAGATAGTATATTAGCTGATTTCAGCAGTATTGATGAAGCAGATATTAAAAAATTGGACAAAATTATTCCAGAATCATTCAATCCTTTGACTTTTGTTAACGACTTGAGTGTTCTAGCTTCTGGATATGGAATCGGCATAAAGGATTATAAAGTTTCTAATGTGCCGAGTCAGGCAAGAGATGCAGCTGTAACTTCAGAAAATAATAGTCAATATAAAACCACAATAGCTACAGTTTCATTCACCGGACAATATGCTCAATTTGTAAAATTTATCTCCACTATGGAAACCAGTTTACAACTAATCGATGTGAATTCTTTGACGGTTAATTCAGCAAATGCAACTCCCTCACAATCTGGAGCTAGTCCAAAACCGACAGACAATCAACTACAATACGTATTACAAATGAATCTTTATTCCAAAAAATAACATGGATAATATTTCACCAGCGATTCAAAAAACAATAATATCACTCATCATTATTTTAGGCTTGGGATTTTTTCTGTACTATTCCTATAGTAGTAGTCCGACACTAGTTAGTGTTTCAGCGTCTATTGCCGGTGAGGATATTTTAAATTTGGCTGACAAATTAAATTCTATCTCAATAGATAAAAGTATTTTTACATCAAACTCTTTTTTGAGTTTAAAAGATTTCGCTGCCGCACTTTATCCTGAAAATCAGGGCAGACCAAATCCTTTTGCTTCAATAGGAACAGACTCCGGCTCAACAAATTCTACTAAAACTCAAACTTCTAGTGGGGGCAAAGTTATTCCCTCAACGGGGGAGTTATAAAGTAATAAATCATAAACTCTAACGGGATGGATATATTAGAAATATTAGTAAAAAAAGGTGTCTTACCAAAAAAAGAAATAAAGCCTGTCACTGATGAGGCAGTATCTTCTGGTATTACTATAGAAGAAGTTCTGATAAAAAGAGGCGTTTCTCCGCATGATATTTTGATTGCAAAAGGTGAGTATTTTGATGTACCTACCAAAAGTCTAGTCGGACAAGATGTTTCAGAAAAAACTCTCTACTACATTCCAGAGGATTCAGCGGCGCACTACCGTCTCGTTCCTATTGCTGTAACAGATGGGGTACTAGAAGTTGGGATGGTTGACCCAGATGATATTGAAGCTAGAGACGCACTAAACTTTATTTCCTCTAAAACAGGAATGCCGTTTAAGATTTTTCTTATCACTGAAGCAGATTTCAATAGAGTTTTTTCTCAGTATAAAGGTTTAACAGCTGAAGTTTCAAAATCTCTCTCAGAACTTGAAGTCGAACTTAAAAATGAAACCACTGCCAGGCTGGAAGAATTGGCAAAAGACGCCAAAGATAAGGCCAACCCAGATATAGCTGTAAGTGGTCAAGAAAAAATCGCCGAGGATGCACCAGTTACAAGAATCGTTGCCACTATTTTGCGTTATGCTACAGATGGGAATGCTTCGGACATTCATATAGAACCGTGGAGAGAAAATGTCCACGTTCGTTTTCGTGTTGATGGTGTTATGAATACAAGCATTACTTTGCCGTTAAAAGTTCACTCTGCAGTTGTTGCTCGTATAAAAATATTGAGTAATATGCGATTGGATGAAAAGAGAAAACCACAAGATGGTCGTTTCACTACTCGTGTCGAAGGTCGCAAAATAGACTTTCGTGTTTCTACTTTTCCGACATACTTTGGTGAAAAAGTTGTGATGAGACTTCTTGATCAGGAAAAAGGTGTCAAAAAACTTGAGGAGTTGGGTCTAAGCGATAGAAATATGAAACTGATTCGAAAAGCCATAGCAAAACCTTATGGATTAGTTTTAATTTCTGGTCCAACAGGCTCTGGAAAAACTACAACACTATACTCCATGCTAAACGAGATAGATCGTGAGCATCAAAACGTTCTTTCACTTGAAGATCCGATTGAATACAACATCGAGGGAATGTCTCAGTCACAAGTTCAACCAGAAATCGGTTACACATTTGCTTCTGGACTCCGAACGACACTTCGTCAGGACCCAGATGTTATCATGGTCGGTGAGATTCGAGATAAAGAGACGGCCCAGCTTGCTATACAAGCGGCGCTCACAGGACACTTGGTTTTCTCTACAATCCACACTAACGGCGCAGTCGGTGTAATACCTCGACTTATTGATATGGGCATTGACCCATACCTCATTGCCCCGACACTTATTTTGGCTATGGCTCAGAGACTAACTCTTGCTCTCTGTCCTGGAGCTGGTGTTCCGATTTCTGTAGATGGCAGTATAAAAATGATGATAGATAAACAGTTTAGTGATTTGCCGAAAAAATATTTGGATGAACTTGATTTGACTGATAAAGTTTACAAAGCGGGAGAAAGTGCGGACTGTCCAAATGGTACACGTGGTCGAATGGCAGTTATGGAAGTTATGGAAATGGATAAAGATCTCGAACAACTTATTTTGAAAAATCAGGACGAATTGGAATTAACAAAACTAGTCAGATCAAAAGGAATGCTTACCATGAAAGAGGACGCTATAATCAAAGCTATGCATCAGATGATTCCTTTCGAAGAAGCCAATATGCTATAATTTTTAAAAACATGGACACAGAAAACAAAAATCTAAAAATAATGCTGATTGATGACGATAGATTTCTTTTGGATATGTATTCTTTGAAGTTTAAAAAGTCTGGGTTGGATGTTGATGTATCTTCCAACAGCCAAATAGCTTTGGATAAACTGAAAGCTGGGGCAAATTACGACATTATTTTGCTTGATATTATTATGCCTGGAATAGACGGTTTAGAACTTTTGAAAGACATTAGAGATGAAAAACTTGCCCAAGACTCAACTGTAATAATGCTAACAAACCAAGCTGACGATTTTGAAAAAGCAAAAAATTTAGGAGTTGATGGGTATATTATAAAAGCTACAACTATTCCGTCCGAAGTTGTTGAGCAAGTTTTAGCAGTTTATAAAACTAAGAAGAAAAAATAACCCGGTAGTAGAAGTTGGCATGGCAAAGGTTACTTTGCAAAAGATATAATGCCAACTTCACTACAGGGTAAGTCCTGTAGTGAAAATGACATTAAATATAAATTAAGATATAATTTAGTTATGAGTTTAATTATTAGCATAAATAACAAAATTAAGTGATACTGCTCGTAGAGCAATGTCATTTTCTACTATCAGGATGGCTTCTGACTATAAAAAAGAATTCGAAGATCTTATAGCCATTGTCATAAAAGAGGATGCTTCTGATCTTCACATTTCGGAAGGTAGAAAACCTATTATTCGAGTGGCTGGTTCTATTATTCCAGTTGAAAGTCATCCAATCGTTTCTCGTCAGGATGTTAAAGGCATAATAGACGAGATTCTCGATCAGTCAAAGAAAGAACTACTGGCAAATAAAAGATCGGTTGACTTTGCTTACTATGATAAAAATAATACTAGATTTAGAGGTAATGCTTTTTACCAGCTCGGTAAAATAAGTATTGCTTTGAGACTTGTTCCAAAAAACATAAAAACGTTTGCTGAATTGAAATTGCCACAAATCTTGGAAACTTTTGTCAACAAAAAACAAGGTTTTTTTCTTGTTGTAGGCCCAACAGGTCAAGGAAAAAGTACTACCTTGGCTACAATGATAGAAATGATAAATATGCAGAGGGCGGAGCACATCATAACAATAGAAGACCCAATAGAGTATGTTTTTGATTCAAAAAAATCCATAATTGATCAAAGAGAAGTTTTGCAGGACACGCCAGATTTTCACACTGGACTTGAAGGAATGTTTCGTCAGGATATTGACGTCATGATGATCGGTGAGATGAGAACTCCAGAAGATATTTCCACAGCGGTGACTGCCGCAGAAACAGGGCACCTGGTTTTTTCAACGCTACACACTAACAATGCTGCTCAAACAATCGAACGTATCATAGATTCTTTTAATGATGTACAGCAGACACAAGTTCGCACACAACTTGCTTCCAGTTTACTAGGGATTTTGTCACAAAGACTTATCCCTAGAGTTTCTGGTGGTCTCATACCAGCTGTTGAACTTCTCATAAACAATGGAGCAGTATCAAACCTCATAAGAGACAACCGAACTCACGAAATAAATTCTGTAATAGAGACAAGTTCTGATCAGGGGATGATTGATCTAAACAGATATTTAAGTGAGTTAGTGAGAGCAGGGGAGATCACTTTGGAAAATGCTTATTTATATTCACAAAACCAAAAAGGTTTAGATAGAATGTTATGATTTTTAACTACAAAGCCATCTCAAATAATGGGGCACAGACGCAAGGAGTACTCGAAGCTTTTAATGTTGATGTTGCTATAAACCAACTCCAAAAACGTGGTTTGGTTATTTCTGAAATACACGCACAGGATGAAGAAAGACCTAAATTCAAATTTATTTTTGATTTTAATAAAATATCAAACAAAGACATAGTCATTCTTTCTCGTCAGATGGCAACGCTTTTTTCTGCCCAAGTTTCTGCTATGAGAATTTTTAGATTGCTCGGATCTCAAACTGACAATAAAACTCTGCGTAAATACATGTCTATAATAGGGGACGATATTCAAGGTGGGAGTTCCATATCAAATGCTTTAACAAAATATCCAGATGCTTTTTCAAGTTTTTATATAAACATGGTTCGCTCTGGTGAAGAGTCTGGGAAACTTGATGAAGTTTTTAATTATCTAGCGGACTATCTGGATAGAACTTATGAAGTAACAGCAAAAGCTAAAAATGCTTTGATTTATCCAGCTTTCGTCATCACTACATTTGTTGGGGTGATGGTGCTGATGCTTACTGTTATTATTCCCAAAATTGCTCTAATGATAACAGATTCTGGTCAACCGGTGCCTTTCTACACACAGATAGTTATATGGGTCAGTAATATTTTCGTTCATTATGGTATATTTTTGGCAGCTGGTGTGCTTATAGCTGGATTTTTCGGCTGGAGATATTACAAAACAGAAGATGGCAAGATTCGTATAGACGATCTTCGTCTAAAAGTACCTTATATTGGTGATCTCTATAAAAAACTCTATTTATCTCGCATAGCTGACAACTTGAACACCATGATTATTAGTGGTATTCCGATACTCCGAGCTCTAGATATAACCGCTTCTATTGTAGATAACAAAATTTATCAGGCTATTTTGAACGAGACTCTTCAAAGAGTTAAGGAAGGAACGTCTCTCTCTGATGCGCTCTCTCAACACAAAGAAATTCCAAATCTTTTAACTCAAATGATAAAAATTGGTGAGGAAACGGGTGAAGTGGGCAATATCTTGAAATCTTTGGCTAAGTTCTATCAAAGAGAGGTGACTGGGGCTGTGGATGCTCTAGTTGGGCTGATAGAGCCGGTTATGATTGTTGCTTTGGG
>JAHFOB010000001.1 GCA_023267045.1 Candidatus Zambryskiibacteriota bacterium | reverse complement strand
GGGTCATCTCGGTCGGGATAAACGTGCGAAATAACGTCAAACTGCGCGTCAAACTTCATCAGTTTCAGGAAGACATCAGGCGGTAAAATAATATCAGATTCCCAAAAAAAGAGGTGGGTACAATCGCCTTTTGAGAATTCTTTATTCATTTCTTCTCGGCAGTAAGCCACCCTTTCCTCCACATTGGCTCTGTCATGCTTGAAATTGCCGTTATCATAGATGGCCAAATCCAAATGAATTATTTTATAATTGACAATCTTAATCTCATCACAAAGTTTTTTTACTTTCTCCTGATATTGCAAGTTGGGGGAATTATCAACCAGAAGCAAGTCAAATTGCCATTTGGAATCACTGAAATCCATCAGGTTTTTAACACTTGTCAGAAATTCTTTAAAACAGTAGTTCTTGACTTCATGAACCGGCGTGCCGATGAGTATGCGTGGCTTAATATTCTTTTGAAATAGATTCATTTTCATATCTTGAAAGCGGGCCAAACTCCAGAAAAATCTAAATTGGGATAATCGTTGAAAAACTTCTCTTCTGCGGCCTTAAGTTCAGCCCAGCTTTGGTAGGGATTTTCTTCAATGTTTGTCTCGCTCATAAAAGCGCCTCTTTTCTCCCATGACCCGTACCACTGGTGATATAAAATTTGCTTTTCCCCGTCTTTAATCAAATTGCCAAGGCCGTATTTTTTTGTGTTATAAGGACGCAAATAGTAATGTTTGGGAAAAATTTCGCAAAGGCGGTAATGTCCTTCGGTGTTAACAATGTTTGGATTGTTAAAACCAAAACGAGGGATTTTCGGCCAATTGGCGATTTTTGACTTGAATTTTTCTCGGCTAAACATAAAAAAAGTAAAATCCACATAGCTAGGGGCATATCTCTCCCATCTATCTCTAATCGGATGGCGTATTAATTCCTCAATTCCTATAAAGTCAAATTTATCCAACTTCTGGGCTAAATAACCAACATTGCTGAATAAAACAGTGTCGCAATCGGATAGAACAATAATATCGTTTGAAGCTTCCCCAAACAAAAATTCCACTGCTTGATAATAATCTGTATTGTTATCAAAATAGCGTCCGCCGTACTTTTCGACTATTTTCCTGTCATCATTATTAGTGGCGGAAATAATGATTTCATCATTGGGGTGAAATTTCCTAATTGCGGAAAGATGCAGTTCCAGCCATTTGGCTCCGCTTAGATGTGGTGTGACAAAACTGATCATTTTCGTATAAGTATCGTTAGGGCATAATTATTGTCTTTTTTAATAACTATCTTTTCATAATTATTTTTAATAAAGGGCATATTTAATACCCTATCAAAGGGTTTAAATCTTTTTTCTCTTTGCCATTTATTAATTATACCACCCTCAAGGAGAATAAGTTTATTTACTTTGGTGTACCATTTCGATAGGACAAGACGAACATTTTCATTGTAATTACAAAGATCAATGTGAAGTATATCTACTTTCTTAAAATCCTTATAGGCCCAAAAAGCATCTTTTTTGCGAATGGTTATTTTTTTTTGAAGCTTATTGGCTGCAATATTTTTTTGGGCCATAATGAAATCTGCTCTGGTTGGAGCATAAGGAGGTTTTGGATATCTTTTTTCAAATAAATCATAGGTGTAAAGATGTCCTTCTCCCATAGCTTTAGCCATCAGAATTGCGCTTGCTCCTTGTTGGGTACCCAATTCAACTATCGTTTTAGGATCACAAATTTCAACTAATCCTGCAATCAGTTTTTTGAAACCTTTACCGATATATGATGTTGTAATCATAATTTCTCTCTCAATTCAATCCAGTTGCCCTCAAAATCTCTAATAAAGATATTATCCCAACCTTTAGGATTATGGTAAATATGAGTTTTAAAATTGTACTTTTTTAGAAATTTCTTACGATTATCAACATGGATAGCTATGTGATTCAAACCAAACCTTTGAAAATTAAGGGAGGATTTTTTTGTGGGCCGATCGAAGAGATGACATTCAACAATAACATTATCTTTTTTATATTTTAAACATTTGGCGCCAATAGGTTTTCCGTATAAGAGTTCAGCCATCACTGGAGGAATATAAGACTCCCATATTTTTTTGAAGCCCAATGTTTTGACCCAAAATTTCTCAAATTTTTTTAAATCGTTTGTGACCCAACCCAGATGATCAATTTTTATTTTCATAATATTATTTTTTTATCACTTGGCAAATATATTGGATATCTTTCTTTTGTAAATGATGATGCATCGGCAAAACTAGATATTTCTTTTCCAACATATCCATGTTTGGGCAATTTTCAACCCGACCGCCAAAAATAGAATACCTGTCATTTCTATAATCTACTTGGCTACTTTCTATTCCATGTATGGCCAGTTTCTGCTCCAAATCCTCTCTTTTCTCAACTAATATAACGCAGAGCGAATCACCTCCAATGTATTGAATGCTCGGAATATTTTTCAACTCTTCACTGTAGATTTTAGCTAAGTCCTGATAATGCTTCAGGGTAGAGCTAAATTTTTTCAAAGCCTCAATCCCCATGGTAGCCGCAATGTCAGTCATTTCATACCTGTAGCCAACTTCGGTTATGTCTTTGGCCCATCGATCTTCTAATTTAGAAGTTTTCTCCATACCAAACAATCTTAACTTTTTAGCCCATGACACTATTTTGGGATTTTTAATAGTGAGCATTCCTCCAGCGCCGGTAGTAATCATTTTAACCGCTTGGAAACTGAAGCAAGTAAAATCACTTAAGCTTCCTATATTTTTACCTTTGTAGGTTGCTCCGATAGCATAGGCCGCATCTTCTATTATGGGAATATGATATTCATCGGCAATTGCCTGTATTTCATCCATATCGCAAGGCACACCTCCATAATGAACTACAACGATTGCTTTGGTTCTAGAGGTTATTTTTCTCCTAATATCCGAAGGATCAATATTTAAACTATCCTTCTTAATATCGGCAAAAACAATTTTGGCTTTTTGGTAAAGCAGTGGAATGTTTGTCGCTGGATATGTAAAAATTGGAGCAATTACCTCATCCCCTTCTCTAATTCCAGCTAATATATAGGCTAAATGCAAAGCATTGGTTCCTGATCCTACAGCAATAGCCTTGTGAGAAAAAGATATTTTTTCTTCCCAAAGATTCTCAAATTCAAGTACCTTGGGACCTTGTCCTATCCATTTAGTACTTAATGTTTTCTTGATTGCTCCAACCACACTTTTTGGAACATAAGGATAAAATAATTCTATCTTCATAATTATTTGAGTGGGTTTTTAGATGTCCTCTGACATACCCACATTCGGATTATACCACTCTTCTCCAAATTAGACTCGGGAAAAATCGGCATCATTTTCTAAATGGATGATATAATATTTTTCCCCTTGCCCCAACCTGAAATTTCATCAGATTCTTTCCAATTTTGACAGCTTCTTTGGCTTCTAAACTCTGACTGACTCCAACGAGCTTCGGTCATGTTTTTTCCGTGTTTAATATCCACGTTTGGAAACTCCGAACGCCACTCTCCTGCCTTGAAATCATCCACTCTCTCTTCCCTATTGTGTGTCCCTGGTTCAAAGCCCATTCTACGCGAAAATCCATTTTTCTCTATTAGAGCCAGCCGTTTTTTATAGTGTTCAATTAAAAAATTTCTATCAGCACAAATCTGACTTAGCCGTTTACAATCATAATATACGGTATGTCCATCGCTTGCTCGCAGTTGCCAGACATTCATATTATAATAATAAATATCTTTTTTAGTCAGTCTGAAATGGAAATGCGATGGGTGATACAAAACATCATGCTCACAGAAAAAAACTACATCAGTTTGAATTTTCTCTAACCCAGCTAGGATTTGTTTAACCATTGTAAGTGGCCCTCGCTCCAGAGGTAAAACAATATTTTCCCCAAAATTTATCGGTTTTAGAGAGACACTGACTATAGGAAGTCCTGATTTCTTTATCTGTTCCTGACATTGTTTAAATATTTTTTCATCAAGGCGATTGTCTGTATAATAAACGATACCGGCAGTTTGAATTTCTGTTTTATTTTCCTTTTTATCTTCCTTTTTATTTTGCTCTTTATCTTTTTGGGGCAGTGTCCAAGCTTTTATTTTGGCAAATTGTTCGTCTGTCCAACCGGGAACAGGCCAAAATTTTTGCAGTAGCCATGAAAGTGGTCGTATTTGTTGTGGCCACATATTATCAAACCAGATTTTCTTGGCCATTGCCTTGGCGTGACTTGTTTGCTCACCAGAAAGTGGGTATGGAAAACCAAAATCCCCCCCTTGAGTTCGAAACATGTGGGCATACCAAGTTTTGTGATTTACTAAAACTCTGCCACCAGAAAGCCAAGTTTTACAAGCAACTTCAATACCCTGCGAACCCCAAGAGCCGAAAGTTTCATCACAAATATCAAGCTCCCAATACTTTTCTCGAGTTAGCATAAAACAAGAACCCTGAATAGACATCGTTTCGGTAAGAAATTTTTCTTCCTTATCTTTTTTATATTCTGGACGTTTTTTATAAGCGTTAAAATATTGAAAATGTGGTTCACTATCAAAACAATACGATATGCTTTGGGGATTTGTTTTAGCAATCCAAACAACGTCTTTTTCTGTTGGTTCTCCACATTCTTTGCACGGGCCACTTGGACCCTGATATCTAATATGACCATTTTTACAAACCCAATTAAAAGCATGAAGATTTCTCATGACGGGGATCATCGTTACATTATCTCCAGTTTCCTTGAACGCATCTATCATTTTTCTGTCAAAACCTTTGTCAAAAGCGCAGTGAGCATCAACTTTCATAACATATTTTCCTTTTGCCAGTTTACAGGCTTGATTTGTAGCCGCTCTTTGTCCAACACTTTCAATATTGTGAACTATCGTTATTTTTGGATCAGTCGGAACATCAGTCTCATATCCATCAAGAATAACTATGATCTCCGTATCAGCTTCTATGTTGGAAAGTAGATCTTCTACAGTTCTTTTCAGGAATTCTTCATTGCGAGCTGGAATTAAGATTGATAAATCACGTAACATGTATTTTTATTTAGTTTGATATTGTTCGTTCTTATAAAATTTACTTTGTTTCTCTTGACTCAAATTATGAAATAGACCCATTGGATTTAGATCTCTCGTCTTATGAAATTGGCCTATTGGAAAAATGTATATATCAGGGCCCATTACCTGCAAAATATTGTTTTTCTTGGCGTATTTTTTCCATTTCTCCAGAAAGTAGCAATCTTCTGTTTTTCGATGTACTGGATGATATCCAAGTAAACTTCTCCTAGGCTCGTATCCACCTAAAGCATCAAAAATTGTTTTCTTCAAAACAAAGGTATTACCATGGACACTGGCATCAAGATCTTCTTTTTCGTAGCCGTATTCTTTGAGTATTTCCCTATCCTGAGTCAGTGTTCCATTTTCTAGAAGCACGCCAATTTTCCTCCGAAAAACCATTTTTTCTCCGGTAAATTTCAGTGCCACCTCTATAGCTTCTCTAGAAATAATGTGATCTAAGTCGGTCATAAAAAGATACTCTCCTTTTGCTTTTGCTGCCCCCAGATTACGGCCCAAGCCTTGGGTCCAAGCCAAATTGTTGTGTGTTTCGTAGATTGAAAGATTTTTCATATGACCAGTCAGTGGAGGCTGACTACCGTCATCAACAAAAATAAATTCAACTTCGTCTGAAAGATTCATTTTACTGAAATATTTTATCTGTCTTTCCAGAGCCAAATGACTATTGTATATGGATATTACGATTGATAATTTCATGGTTTGTATTTGGTTATCAAATCTCAATATCCGGCTTACTCGAGTCAATCGGTATCGAGTGACGCGTGTGCTTGGCAAATGACAATTGTGGCCATTCTTTTTTTATATAATTCGGAAGAACATGCACCTTTACTCCACTTTTCTTGAGCACATAAGGGAAAGATAGCTGATCCTGAACAGCATACCTAGAAACAAAGTACCACCACTCTTTGAACATTTTCTGTATCTCTGGTGTATTGCGATACATGAACATTCCTCCTAGGAATAAAGAGTCGTCAACAAAATCTTTGTCCGTTTTAATTTCGTCGTACAACTCGTTGAACTGTTCATTTAGATATCTCTCGTATAGATAATCTGCTTTTTGTTTTACCCCCTTTCTAGTATAGCGATGTTCCTGTCTGATGTCAGGCCTGCGTGGATGTTGCAAAACGACGATGTCATAGCCCAAGCAATGATCATAAAAAAACTTTACCGCATCAGGACTGGCTAAAGTGGCACTGCCATCAATCCACAAATAATAATCGTACCCAGGAACCAACTGCCAACCGAAGAACTTTGGAATTTTTGCCTGGAGCCTCGGAGTCATGGCGTTCCATCTTGGTGGAAAATTTTCATCCGTAAACATGAAATAATCACAGGGAATGGATTGGGGTATGTTTTCACTGTGAGATAGATCAAATCCGCCCAAATTTGCTGAAATGACTGCTATTTTCATATTTTTTTCATTTTAATCTTACCCACATCCAAGATCTATATACATCCCTAGCCTCACCTTCAGTGGTATTTTTCCTCCCAAGAACAAACCAAGGTCTTATAGAATAGGCTGAAGTATAACCTATAACAGCCGGAACAACATGACACCAAGCCGTATCGCCACGAAACTGTATATAATCATGTCCGCTTATTATGCCACCTATTTTTAACTTACGTATCCATTGGCTAATATCCATTACTACATCTTCAAACAAATGACTGCCATCAATATAAACAAAATCTAATAAATTATCTTCAAAATTCTTAACGGCGTCCTGACTAGTTTTTTTTATTATTTCAGAATTATATGTTGATAATCTTTCTCGAGCCATCTTTTCACTCTGCGCTAATAGTTCATTACTGTATCCATATTGACTCATATCTTCTTTCTGTTGCCAGGAATCTATACAATAAAGCTTTAACTGTGGATTATTTTTGCATAATTTCTCTGAATAATCCCCCTGAAAAACTCCTATTTCAGCACCAATCTTGAAACCCAATTCTTTAAATAATTGTGGGAGATCATCTCTTTTTATATTTGGTATCTCAACAGGCATTTTTGTTGCATCAGTGATCTTCAGCCCAAATTTTTGTGTAATTTTATTGATAGTATCCATCTTACTTTTTGTTATTTCTTGAACTATAAAATATATTTTTTCAATATATCTTCCGCCTTTCCCCAATAAACAACATCATAAGCCCGTAACATTCCGTGTTTTTTTTTGGTTCCGTGACTTAAAAAGCCGATGGCTTCTTCATGATAAAAAACCAAAAGTGGTTCAATATATGTAGTAAATTCTATCGTTTTATGAACAGTTACACCAAGAAGTTTTTCACATTTACCTACTTCACCCCAGAGTTCAATTGGATAATTGTTATCATCTGGATATTTGGCGTATCTTTCTTCCAAAGCCTCAATAAGCAATTTTCTTGGCGCAATCATAGCGCAACTTGCCAGACTTCTCCTCCAAGAAAATATAGGTGGCCGTGTCCACGTGTAAAATGACCACTTAGTTATATTAAAAGCAAAAGCGTCCTTCGGTCTACATATGTCAAAATGCTCTTTGGTATATAAACAGTCATCTTCAGCCAAAGCAACGTATTCTGTGGTTGCTGTTTTTGCCCCGATCAATATTTGCTTGTACAAATTTCTATATGACTTACCGACATCTCCAACACAAATATTTTTTCCGAAATCCATCGGTTTGTGTGAGATGCTAATGATAGGATAATTACCAGCAACTTTTAACAAGTTTTCTCGAACGCCAATAGTCATTTTATTTTCAAAACTATTGGCAGTATAAAATAATATTGTTAGATCTGGCATGGTATTTTTAAATCATCTCTTAACTCCCTCAATGAAAAAACATCTTGGTTTACCTCTATGATAGCTCTGCATTAGCGTCTTATCTTGAAAATGCGTCGTATTTTCATCGACATCATAAACTCCAAACTGAACCGATTCTAACATTTCGCGCATCATTTTTGGGCCAGTTAGACAACTAGCATCCCTACCCCATTCTTTTGGATAATTTTGTTTCCAGCCAGTCTGGTATGTATCACTCAAAGGATTTTCTGTGTCGTCTTCTGTAATTCTAATGACCCCACCAACCTTCAAAACTCTTTGTATCTCTTTCATAAATTTTTTCACCTCACTAAGCTCCAAAAACATTAGGGCATGAGAAATAGTGATGGCGTCAACCGAGCCATTAGCATATTGTGTTAAACCATTTTGAAAAAACCAACCTGTTATTTTATCAAGATTATCAAAACCAGCTAATTTATGTTGTCCACAGCCTAGATTTAATTTGATTTTTGTTTCTGTTGTATTACTCCCAACTCTTCTAACAAAAATATCCTTCTCTCCTAAATATTTTATTACTCCGTATCGATGATTACCGTCGAGAATCACACTGTCAGAGTGAATTATTATTGGTTTTAACAAACCATTCTTTTTTACATCTTCGAAGACTCGTATTCTCTCCTCCGTCCATCGGTTCAATCTACCCTCAGACCATTTTTTTCTATAACTTTTGACATGATTATAATATTGAGTATTTTTGTATGGAATTCCCTTGTCTAATTCTTCGTAAAAACCATCAAGATTAGGATTTCTAGTCACTAGACTATTTGTCGGAATTTTGTCTATAAAACGACTCTTAAAACACAGGGCCCAAAGACGTCTCGGAGAAGGATCTCCATCGGTTGGAAGTTCGTCTATGAAACCGACCTCATCCCAGTTTTTAAAATAACTTCTGATATCGGAAATGTCGGCCGAAGCCCAACAAACATTTTTGTGTTTTTTATAGCCAGTAACAACTATGCAGTAACCAGTCTTTGTCTGTAATTTGTCTAGATAATCAAGCCAGTCGTTAATAGTGAAATAATAATGAACGTTAGCAAAAACAGTAAAATCAGCCATGGGTAAATCGTCTATGCATTTTTCCATAGATGAACAAATGATTTTATATTTTCCGCCATTTTTATCTCTCCAAGCAAGTCCTCGTCTGACCGCTTCTTCATTTGCATCCACACCGATGACATGATCAAAACCTTTTTCCTCAGCTAGTTTTAAAAACAAACCAGCGTTACAACCCATATCAACCAAAGTCATTCCCTTTGGGTCTTCTGGTAGAAACGGGGCGACAAAATTATCCCATTTTCCTTTATTCCAAAACTTGCTGTGCATTTCAAGCAAGTCTCTTTCTGTGGCAGTTTCCCCTTCTAGATATTGATAAACTTCAAAAGCTTTCATATTTTTATAATTATTCCTTACAAAGCTCTCTGTACTTTTCGGCAATTTTACTTATATGATATGGCTCCGTTTCTTTAATTATTTTGCTTGAAAATCTATTGTAATAATCTTGATCTTTCAATTTTATTACTTCAGCAATCAATTCTTCTATGGTTTTTGCTGGAATAAAATTATCTTCAAATTCTTTAAACCCAACTTCTGGGAAAGCTACTGTTGGGATACCGAACGAGGCCGCATTTATAATCCTCATTGGGTTTTTGAATTTATCTACTCTAGTATTCCATGAAACCTGTATGTCTATCTGTTTATAAAAATCGACTACATCTCCTCTATTGGCAAAAGAATAATTGGTTACATATTTCAAACCATTTTCCTCCATTTTCTTACGAAACTCCTCGACTGGATATTCAAAAGAATCCATTGACCCTATAGTACCAACAGTAGTAATTTCTTTTCTATCTCTTAAAATATTATCAAAATTGCAATGATGTTGCGGGATGAAAACTATATTATTTTTAAATTTTCTTTCCTTCAAGTAATCAAAACTTGATTTTGAACAGACAATTATTCCTATCTTTGGAAAGTCTCTAAAAAGATTCGCATGGAAAAGACTATCGAGGACATCAACAAAAGAACCATCTTTCATTATACTTGGATCACCTTGTTTAACATAAATGCATACATCATTTTCATAGTCTGTTTTTGGGTTGTATTTTGCTCCCAAATATTCTGCCACTTGGGCTCCACGTATCATGGAGGAACCTCTCTGCAAATGAGGATAATCAAAACGAGGTGTCGTCCTAAAATAATTTGCTGGCTTGGCAAAAATGCTTAAATTTTTCATGTTTTTTCTTCTAAAAAGTCTGTAACAAAATGCCACTCGGTTGAGCGTGGTAATTTCAGCAAATTATCAAAACATTTTCCCAAGTCATTACGAGTGCCGTAAATATGACCGTGTAATTTCAGAGTATCAAGTCCAGATTCCAGATACGGCTCATCGAGACAGTGCGAATATTTGTAGAACTTTTTCGTAGAAAGCATTTTTGGTTGATTACCGTCTATTGCTGCCCACCACCCTTCTTCATCCAAAGCTCTAACAACACCTTCGTTCCATTTCCAGCGAGGAGCGCAAAAACCGTTTACAAAAGGCAGACCATCCTTGTCAAAAGCTTCTTTGATTTTAGGTATGATTTCATTTTTAAACGTATTATAATTGCAGTCTTTCATTTCTCTCACAGCATGAGTTAAACCATGTGGAATTATTTGTATCCAATCCAAATAACCTTTAATTTGCTTCAAAGTATCCTGCCGTATAGCATAGGCTCCCCAATCACTTTCTATATCTAATGGCACAGTAAAAAGAGAAACTTTGAAATTCGGAAAATGTTCTTTTAGTTTCAGTAAAAGATCCAAACGGTTGTTAACAACACTAAAATCATGTAAATCAAGACAGACTTTCATAAAAATGTCATAAAAAATATACTGGGTAAAAATTGTAACATATAATTTTATTTAATCATTGTAAGCCGAAATATTTGCTTAAATCGTCGGCTTTGCCCCAATGTGGCAATTCATAAGTCGTATCAGCAGTGTGACCAGTTTTTTTATTTATGTTTCTATCAGTTTTTATAGTAATTACAGGAGCACCTACATTAAATCTTATAAATTTATTCGAAGCAAATCTACGATGTATTGAGTGAACTTTCCCTGGAGGTAGAACTTTTTCTTCGGCTATTTTAGCTTCTAATCTGCTTATGAAATAATCTCTTTTTATGGCAACAACCCAGTCTCCAAAATCTTTTTTCCAAAATTTTGATCTGTCCCCCAAAGTTAACACCCACAAATCTTGATATACATACAAATGATGATCTCCTGGGACAAAATCAAAATATCCTGGTGGGTAGAGTTGGTCAGATTCTGCCGGCATAACAAATTCGGTCTCGGCCGCTTTTGCGCCAACCAAAAGCTGTCTGTAAGCATTCATATATGACTGACCAATATCTCCGACACAGATATTTTTTCCAAGATCTATCGGTTTTTGCGAAACACTAATCAGCGGGTGATCCCCTGCAACTTCCAGCAATTTTTGTTTGACAAGATTTTCAAACGCTGGGTCTTCACGGTTAGAAGTAACATATACAATAGTAATCTTGTTCATATTATTCTTTTACCCACATCCAGCCGATCTCGTATTTATGCGGACTTTCTAAAACAAACCACGGCTTTATATCGTGGGCGTAGGTCCAAGCATCGACAACATCTTTGACATGACAAAAAGTGGTCTTTCTATTTGGACTGTGACCATAGTCATGACCTGAAACGATTCCACCTTTTCTTACTTTTTTACCCCAAGTAGCAATATCGTTTGTTATGTGTTGAAATTCGTGATTGGCATCAATAAAAACGAAATCTAGTGATCCATCGGCAAAATCATTTACAGCATCCTCACTCCATTTTCTGATTATTTCATTATTTTTATACGGCGCCAATTTTTGTACTGCTTTTTTGTAGATTGCTGGATACATCCATGACCTGCGAAAATTTTTCTTTAAAGGATAAAACTGCCATGCATCAATAGAATAGACTTTCATTTCAGGATTAGACTGACAGAGCTTAGCTGAATAATTGCCTTCCAAAACACCAATTTCAGCGCCTTTGGTAAACCCGAGCTCTTTGAACAAAGTTGGTAAATCATCCAACCGACAGCAGTTTATATAAAAAGGTGACTCTTTGCTTTGATCAATGCTGTACTTGTCGCAAATATACTTTAAGGTATCCATAATTTTTCTTTCCAATTTGTTGGCCAACCGGGAATTGGCCAGAATTTTTCTATCAGTTGTATAAAACCCTCTTTGTTTTCATTTACCCAGTGATTATAGGAAAATCTGTAACAATCTCTAGTTTGTCCTCGATCTATAAAATATCCTCGTCCATGTTTTGCACCTTTGAATAGGTGTGCATACCAAGTTTTTTTATTGACTACAACTCTTCCACCAGAAAGCCATGTTGTCAGTCCGATTTCCTCGGCCTCCTGTTGAGGCAATCCATTATATCCCTCTATAGTCAAAAATCCATGTTTATCAAAATGACTTTTTTTCATAAACCAACATGAGCCCTGAAATGATAACGTATCATCAATCAAAATATCTTTTCTACTTTCCGCCCTTTCTTTCCATCTAAAACCGTGGAGTGAGATTGGGTCAAACTTTAGTGGGTATATAAAGTGCTCATAATCAACAGGTGGTTCGCTTTCTTTTATAGACCATTTATCTTCATCTAGTTTATATCTTCTCGGAATAACTACTGTGTTATCCGTACAATCTACAGTTAATTTCTGATCAAAACCACTGTCCACCATGCAATGAGCGTCTATTTTCATCAAAAATTCTCCTTTTGCCATTTTTGCCGCAGAGTTTATACCCGCTCGCATGCCAATGCCAGGTTCGTGATGAATATATCGAACTCTTGGGTCAGTGTTTCTCTCTGGTGGATTGTAACCATCCAAAACAACCAGGATTTCGATTTCTCCCGTAGCATTATCTAAGAGATTTTGTATAGTTTTCTCTAGAAAAATCTCATTTCGTGATGGAATAATTATTGAGACCATTTTCCTGAATATAATAATTCTTTCCAATCGGCCGGCCAGTTTGGCACTGGCCAAAATTTCTCAATAAATTTTATAAAAAAAACTTTATTTTCGTTTATCCAATAGTTGTATGAGTATTTGTTGCAATCCGTGGTTGATTCCTTTGGCATACGATACATCCGACCATATTTTGAACCTTTATGCAGATGCGCATACCAAGTATTTTTATTAGTCACAACCTTTCCTCCAGCTCTCCATGTTTTGAAACCAATCTCCTCGGCTTCCTGACCCCAACCAGAATATCCTTCTATCTGCATCAGATTTATTTTTTTGAAATGATTTTTTGTCATAAACCAACAACTGCCCTGAAAGGTCATTGTTTCGTCTATGGGAATATTCAACCTCTCCAGAGTTCTTTTATCCCACTTAAATCCGTGGATAGCCGGATAATACTCTTTCTTTGGCTCTTTTGGGCGACTAGGTGAGCCAGAAGTTGGGTGATAGTTCAGTGGAAACATAACATATTCATAATCTATTGGAGGCCTATCATCCACTTGTGTTTGTATACTCCAATTCTCTGCATCCAGTCTGTGTCTTCGAGGTATCTGGACCCAATTGTCTCCACCATGGTCTTTTGCTAACCGCTCATCAAAACCTTTAGCAACCATACAGTGAGCATCCAGTGACATGACATACTCTCCCTTGCAAATCTCCACCATCATATTTATTCCCTGTCGCTTGTGACATTTTTTATCACCCAAAGGAATGCTCAAATAATGAACTCTTGAATCTTCGACGATTTCTTCTTTTGGAATTTCATAACCATCCAAAATAGGAAAAATTTCTATGTCACCAGTGGCATTTTTTAATACATCAAGTATTGTCTGTTTTAGGAATTTTTCATTCCTGCTTGGTATAGCTATTGAAAGCATATCTATTTATACCTTAAACGTGCGTCAAATACATCATTGACGGAGTAAAATAAATGCTGTCGTCAGATAAAGCCCAGCCAATTGGTTGGATAACTTGGTCTGTTCCAGATGGCTGGCTTTGAGTCAGTGTTCCTGTAGCTGTAGATATATAAATCAAACTGGAAGTCCCAGGTCCCGTAGTCCAATTCCAGGTGTCAGATCGTAGAACACCATGAAGAAGCACTCTCTTGCTCCCAGTGCCAGTGTCTAGGGCCAAAGCAACGCAAGGTGATGTCGCACTCGAACTAGCACTAGTTGTATTTAAGTGACCATTTGAAGCCATAAACAGAGGAGCACCAATACCTTGAGAGTTTGTGTCCACAGTGGCATTTATAATAAGTCCTGAAGCCGTATTATCAACCGACGGCTCGTTCATCAGTCGTATGCCGGCAACACTATTCATAGGCAATTCACCCATGTCTAAACGAAATCTGGAGATTTTGATCGTTTGAGTACCGACTTTCAAGTCCCCACACTTCAGACAAGTAAAAAGAAAAGTTGGAACACTTTTTTTCTTATCCACACCCAAAAGTGGAATCCACCTGTGTTTTACACACTCTTTTTCCTCTTTTCTCATTGTTTGTTTCATCTTTACTTTATATCATAACCAAATTAACTTGACTTATCGATCTGAAAAACTTCTTCACCAGAATTATCATAAATGGACAGAAACTTATTATTTTCAACTACTTTAAATGGCGAGGAGTTATTTTTAGGAGTATGAGTATTTGAAAACATCGAAAACAACGGGCTCAAAATTTTACCCGCGAAAAATGTTCCAACGCCTATGAATAAGAACTTCAGGAATTTTCTTCTATTTTTATCCACACATTTGATTTATTCTAAACTGACTTTTTGAATTCTTTTTCGGCTTTTTTTACCTCCCGTTCTATTTCTTCTCTACCTTTTTTGAATTCTCCGGTAAATCTACCGAAACCCCTGGCGATTTCACCAATTTTATCTCCGCCAAAAAAGAAAAGCATCCCGGCAATTAGAACAATCACTATTTCTGTGGGGCCTAGTCCAAACATGTTGTTTTTTATTTAATATCTACCGACTCGACCTAAATACCACCACAAATATTATGTAGTACTATTTCTTTTTGTTCTTCCAAACGAAAAACAAAACCACAACGACAACGATAATAACTATTATTTCTGTAGTTCCTAGTCCAAACATGTTGTTTTTTACTTAATTTCTATTAATTCGACCTCTCCCCTAAAAATCGGAACGAGAATTATTTTGTTCCGCATACTGTAATTATAGCAGAAACGAATTAAGCATAGCAATGAAGATTTCAGCCTATTTTTCTTGCTCTTCAACTGGAATTTGATCAAATTTGGCAGTCAAAACTATGCCGACAACATAAAGTATAGCCAGCGGTATAAACAATAGCACCATAGTGAAACCTGTCTGATCCGGAGTGATTACGGCAGAAAATATAAGCAAGAACAGGAAAGACTGTCTCCACTTAGTCTTCCAAAAATTATGTTTGACTATGCCCAAAGAGCTTAAAATAATCATAAATACAGGCAAAAGAAACGTAACCCCAGTGGCCATAAATATACAAATAACCCATGACATAAAAGAGTCCAGAGAGAAAAATGGCATAACACCAAGAGAGGTGGCGAAAGGATACATAAACTTAAATGTCAGCGGGATCATATAGTAGTAGGCAAAAATACAACCAAATATAAATAAAATCGTAGAAAAAATTAGAGATTTAAAAATAGCTTTTTTCTCATAATCATACAGAGCGGGCGAGACATATCTTGTCACTTTACTTATAAAAAAAGGAAGAATGACTATTAAAGACAGCATCATGGCTATTTCTAACTGTGCCATAAAACCACTAACTGGGTTGGTTACTATAATAAAAACTCCGGGTGGCAAAAAATTATGTTGTATTATTTTGAAAATCTGAACAGCAAAGTTATCTCCAGAAAACCACGGCAGGACAAAACTTTTGCCGTGTATTAAAACTCTTTGCAAACCAAACGATAGAAAAAATACGGAAAGACCGCATGTCCAATATATCCAATGCAAAGTTTTCTTGGAAAATGCTTTGAGTTCTTCAAAAAGATTCATGGAGGCGGGAGATTATTGCCCCTCATCAAATTCAAGTATCTCACTGCCTGTGGTGTCATACATGATCGTTGTTGAGGCATCGATTTGTTTAAGTTTGAACTTATTTCCGAAAATAACTGCTGTTTCCACTACAGCATTACCCTTGTCCACTGGATCAGTCACTCCACAACTTCCCCCTGAACAGACCCAGAGATTTTCATCGTTTTGCCTTATATTTCCTCCTGTGGAAGAAAGTCTGACATCTCCGGCAGAGTCCACGTAGACCTCACCATAAATAGAACCTGACTGGCTCAACCGAAGTTGAGGAGCACTGTTAGCATCTAAAACATTCAGTTTTCTCGTCGCTGTACTTGTACCAACTCCAACTTTGCCTTGGTTATCAATAACAAAAAGGTTAGCTCCTGTTGAATCCTGAATCTGGAAAAGATTTGCTAGCTGTCCCAGAATTCCGCGAATAGAAAGACCTGTCGTTTGTGTTGACGTTGCTTCAATAGAAACGACCGAAGCTCCGAGCGGAGTTGTCGTACCAAAAGACGACTGGCCTGTGCCGGAAACTGCCCCAGAAATCTGGGCAAAAGGAGCAGAAGATATTCTCTGTCTAGGAGAAAGTGTTTCAAAAGAGGCGTTATCAGAAGAAACTTCAACCTGCAAATAAATATCTTTGTTTGTATTAAAATTATAGTCTAGTGTGTCCGGATAACCGCCCGCCGTGTCACCAATATTTGCATTGAAGACACCTTGGCGGACAGATATGACATATGAAGTTGGAGTGGTAGGCCACAGACGATGAACTGATGATGTGATAGAAGTGTCAGAGGTATCCCAAATAGAAAATTTAAAATGGTACGTTGTGCCACTTGAGCTATCAAGCAAATCCCCACTCGCATTAGTCAGGCGACCCTGATAACTCAAAATAGATGGCGTGCCTGCAGCATAAACAGGAGAACAAACAAACAAAAAAAACCAAAGCAAAAAGAAAAAAACTTTTTTAGGAAAGAATGATCTCATAAAAAGCTACTGTCCACATAATTTAATCATAAACAAAGAGTGAAAGCAATCCAAATTTTTGTAAATAAATAAGCTTCTCGACCCGAAGGGAGAAGCTTGAATCAAACGGTCGTTCGAAAATCGAACGAGGGGGTGTCGCATAATGCCTAGGCTTATGCGACCGAAGAACAACGTGGGTCGAGGAGTGGAAAGAGAAGTGTGAGGAGCGATATCGCATCCTGACCTCTCAATTCCCAACAACCTCAACTCACACCGATATCTTACTCCCCTTTAATTTTTTTGTCAAGCGAGTTTTACACAAGTAAAAACAAAGTTGCTGATTACGTTTTATAAAGTGCTCTCGGGAAGATTCGAACTTCCAAGATCTCGATAGAAGCGAGACAGTTTATCCGTTAGCTTACGAGAGCAGAGAGAAAGAAGCGCATAAATGCGCCGGAGAATTCTTTATCTTCTGTGCCTCGTTAATTTCATTAAACATACTATACCACAAATTTAATTTTTATTCTCATCTTTTTTCTCCACCCCCCAATAAAGCCAAAATCCAATCCCGACAATAAGTATTATCAGTGTTGTTTTCATTAGTTTATTTATGCAAATCCTCTTCTTCGTAATAGTACGATTGTTCAACACCTTTCATGTAGACTTCGCGGTCATCTATTTTGTCGGTCAAGGCTCCTCGCAATAGTTCGCGGATTTCCAAGTCATTCACTGGACTTCTTTGCATTGCATTTAAATATTCCATTTTATCTATTTTCTGCCAATCAACGCAAAGCTTCTGATTTTTTTTTAAAATTAGGTCCAACCAAATGCGCATAGAGCGCCCATTTCCATCGCGAAACGGATGGGCGATATTCATCTCTACGTATTTTTTTATAATTTCTTCAAAGCTCCCTTCCGGCAATTTTTCGATCTCGCTCAAGATATTATTCAAGTACAAATGCGAAGCAAAGCGAAATCCGCCTTTGCTCATATCAACATTGCGGATAACCCCCGCAAAATCATACAGACCCAGAAAAAGATAGGTGTGAATCTGTTGCAAGCCCGCTGTGGTGCCGACTTCAAAACTTTCAATTTCAGCACTACCAAATAGCTGGAGCGCCCGCTCTTTACTCGCTTCATCAATGTTTGTCATATCTTCATTATACCATAATTATACTGAAATTGCTATTTTGCTTTATAATTTTTCATATTTTTTTAACATTCCCCGGCTCTTTGCTTCATCAACTATCTTTACAACTCTTTTGTATCATAGACCGTACTCAGGCTGTCTAATTTTATATTAAATTAATTTCTTTTAAGCTCACATATCTATGTTTAGTAACAATCAAATGATCTACAACAGTTATCCCTAAAATTTTTCCTGCTTCAACTAATCGTTTTGTGGTATTTATATCTTCATCAGATGGTGTCGGATCTCCAGAGGGGTGATTGTGAGTAACAATTACATAAGATGCATTGTTCAAAATTGCCTTTTTAAAAATCTCCCTTGGATGGACTAGACTTGCATTTAATACTCCCACAGAAACGTCATCAAAAATAATATTATGTTTTGTATCAAAAAAAATGACCCCAAAATGTTCTTTTTTCTCCGAACCAATTTTTTCTTTTAAAAAATTAAATAATGCATCGGGAGAATCTAGTCTAACATCTTGTTCAACCTTTTCTTTTGTGAGAAGTTTATTTATCTCTTTGATTACTTTTATAAAAATTGAATTAGACTCTCCTATACCTTTAATTTGTACTAACTCATCAGGACTTGCGTTTATTACACCAGAGAGATTTCTAAACTTTTGGATTGCTTCCTTTCCCATTTGCTTACAGTCCTTCATCGGTGTCCCAAAAGTCAAAAGTAATTCAATAATTTCATAGTCTAAAAATCCTTCGAAACCAGATTTCAAAAACCTCTGACGCAATCTTTTTCTGTGCCCATTATTATTTTTTAATTGCTCCAATTTCATCGTTTATATGTTTATTTATCAATACTTATAGATGTTCCCGTCGGAATATCACTATAACCTTTATTTTTAATTTTACTTATGAGCATACTTCTAAAATAGTCCTGTGTTTCTGGATCAGTGCAATAGATATAACAACCCCTCATTCCACGTGTCATTAAGGTACGGTAGGTATTTTTTATTATCATATCTGCGGTTAAAAGTGCTTCTGGTTTGTTATTTCTCACATCTTGAGTTATCCCCCACAAAGATCTATCGGTTGATGCTCTTTTTGTCCCATCAGTAATTACCTTTCCATTTCTCACTAATAAATCGGGACCAATAATTACACCAACGTAGCCAAAATCTATTCCTTGACACGTATGAATACACCCGACTTCAGTGACTGAATCCTTATGAATTGCAAATAATCCACCATGCTCACTTAAATTCCATCTTGCAGAATATTCTCCTATATTGATATCAACCAAACTTTTATCTCTTTTACTTACCCATTTCCAACAATATCCAGCAACGATTCTAGATCTTTTATCAATCTTATTTTTATTTACTATTTCCTTATGAAGCAAATCAGGAGCATCAAACACCCTAAATTCATAACCAAGCTCAGCAACAGAATCTACAGCTGTTTCTTCTTGAATTTGAAGTACTCCATCTAACCACTCTAAGTATCCATTAGAGCCACTGCAGCGAAATTGCGACGGTAGTGTCCCCTCATGTATGTTTACATTCAAGTCTTCAGCGATTGTTTTTATGTACTCCTTTCTTCCAATATCTTTAGTTGTAACTCTTTGGTCTTCATCAATAAAAAATATGCTAAATTTAGAAGAATTGATTATTTCTTTTATTTGATTTTCGCCAACATTTCCATAAAATCCACCTTGTTTATTTAATCTATGTGCTTCATCAACAATTAAAGTATTGAAAGAGTTTTTTTTAACATTATAAAAATTATCAGATGATGAAAAAAAATTCCTTATTCTCGTCGGACTAAAAACACCAGCTAATCGTGCCTCAAATACTTTTCTTGGTGTTGCATTTTTTGTGACATATCGAACATTATCACCTTTACTAGTAAGCTCCGAGAGTAGATTTATTGCCACAACCGATTTACCTGTCCCTGGTCCACCATCAACAATAAATACATTTTTATTTAATTCAGTCGATTTTCTCGCTAACTCTAATGCTTTTTCATAAACAAGTTTTTGATCGTCTATTAACATAAACTCTTTTTTATTATCTTTCAGCATTGAAGCAAGGCAGTCAGCCAGTGCTTTTGACGGTCTAATCCTGCCGTTTTCAATAAGATACAGTGTTTCTCTGTCATCACCATATTTGACGAAATTCTTTATAAAGTCCTTTAATTTTTGCTCATCCGTCTCATAAAATACGGGCGCTTTATCTGTGTAAAATTTATAAAAATCATTCTCTATAACATTATCTTTTATGTAATTATGTAAATAAGCGCATGGTTTTAAGGTTATACTTTTTTCTTCTACATTTTCATTAAAATCCTGTATAAATGATGCATAGCTCCAGACTTGATAGGAGGGGTGTTCAACTTCTCTGTATGCCCTTCCTGTAAAAGTCCTTACAACCCCATCCATCTCTGTGATTTCTGCTTCCTTCCATTGTTTTAGTTCAACAAGCACAGCAACTGGATTCTGATCTTCATTTTTTCCAGTAATGATAAAATCAATTCTTCTAGAGGACGAGGGAATCTTGTATTCAATTGCCACACCGGCATTATCAGGAATACTAGAATCACGAATAACGCGTTCCATATAATTCATGGAATTTCTAATTGCATCCATCTGAGAACCCCCAAACATTCTATTACCGGTTTCTCTTACAACAAAATCGTTCATTAAAATACCCGAGGACACATCACCTATAAAATCTTTCTTGGTTTTGGAATATATTATCGGCATATGCTAAAGTTTGTTATACTTCGTGTGTTTACCTTTTGCTTTTTCGACTGGATATTTTTCTTCGTTTTTTAAAATCTTCTTTTCAAGTGCTTCTAAAACATCAATTTTAAGATCGTGACTCATAAGCAAAACCCAATACAAAACATCAGCTAACTCTTCACCGATTTCTGCCTTATTTGTCTTGATGTATTTTCCAATCTCTTTTTTATTTTTCCATTGAAAATGCTCCATGACCTCTCCCGCCTCCAAGACCAAAGACAAGGCCACATCTTTTGCATTATGAAATTGCTTCCAATCCCTTGCATCACGGAAAGTAATTATTCTTTTTGTTAAATCATTTATATTTTTCATAAAATTTATTTATTCATCCACGTTATCGTTAGCTGTAGGATCGTGGCGAAAGAAACCCAGAGGAGATATGGAGTGCTGGCGAAAGCTATCCATTTTATATGAGGGTAAATGGCGAGAAGTGCCCAGACGAGGGTCGCGAGGACGAGGAGGATGTCGATTGAAGCGAGAAGATTGTTTTTAAGACCAAATTGAAAATAGGTAAATGAAAAATTGAAAATCAGATTTAGGACAAATGGCAGAGCAACTATTGCTGGAAGTTCCTTTGTGTAAACTTTATAAAATACCGTACCGTAAGTTATAGCTATTATTATATAGAGAACACTCCACACCGGACCAAAGAGGGAGGACGGTGGTGCCCATGTTGGCTTTTCTAGTGTGCTGTACCAGTTGTATGCGTTGTTCATATGTATTTCATGTACTTCAAAAAGTAACCAAACTCTACTCCATTTTTGGCTTAGATTCAAGCATTAAATTCCAACGGCTCAACCTATTGATCCATTGGGAAAATGGATAGATTTTTACTTTTTTATAAAAAATGCTATAGTTTTTGACGAACGTAGATGAGGAGGTACTGAGGTCTTCGGGCCGAAGTATCTTGTCTATATTTTGGCCCTATCGTCTAGTGGTTAGGACAACAGGTTTTCAATCTGTCAACCCGGGTTCGATCCCCGGTAGGGTCACATCGGGCGGTTAGCTCAGCTGGTAGAGCGTCTCATTGACGTTGAGAAGGCCACGGATTCGAATTCTGTACCGCCCACAATGAAAATTTTATTTATCGAAACACCTTGTGACCCATGCTTCGCTTAAAGCTACGGGGCGAGAAGTGGTAATTTTATATTTTAGATAGTAAGCTAATTTAGCTATGATTATATTATCCATTGAAACTTCCTGCGATGAAACAGCGATTAGTATTGTGGAAGCAAATGGGGAACTTGAATCCCCTACTTTTTCTGTACTCGGCAATGCACTTTTTTCTCAAGTAGCTCTGCACAAAGAGTTCGGTGGTGTCTATCCAATGCTGGCAAAACGTGAGCACGCACGAAACCTGACCCCACTTTTGGAGAAAGTTCTAAATCAAGCTGGGATGTTCATATCTTTCGATATATCGAAAGATATGAAAGTTTGGGAGGAGATTGAGAAAATACTGGAAAGAGAAGAAGGGTTGTTTCAGTCGTTCAAAAATTATTTGGAAAATGTCGGCAGACCAGATATAGATGTCATCGGGGTAACATCTGGACCTGGGTTAGCACCTGCTCTGTGGGTTGGAATAAGTTTCGCACTAGCTCTCGGTAAACTTTGGGATATCCCTGTTGTACCTGCAAATCATATGGAAGGACACATTGCATCAGTTTTATTTGATAAAACTGATGAATTTTCAATTTTTAATTTAAAATTTTTAAAGAAATCGGAAGAAAATAAACTGAGCCCAATTCAGTTTCCGGCTATCGCCGTTTTGATTTCTGGAGGACATACGGAAATCGTCCAGATAGAAAACTGGGGAAAATATAAAGTTGTTGGGGAAACAAGAGATGATGCTGTTGGCGAAGCGTTCGATAAAACAGCAAGAATGATGGGTCTTCCCTATCCGGGCGGACCGGAAATATCAAAACTAGCTGAAATTGCTCGAGAGAAAAACTTGCCTAACATAGCAAAATTGCCTAGACCAATGATTCACTCACACGACTTGAATTTTTCTTTTTCTGGATTGAAAACGGCTGTCTTGTATTATATTCGCGATCATTTTAACTCTGATGGTAAGAAAATGACAGACGACGAGAAGGCCGATCTGGCCAGAGAGTTTGAGGACTCCGTTGTTGATGTCATGACAGAGAAAACAAAGTCAGCTTTGGATCAATTTCGAGCAAAAACTCTAATCGTGGCGGGCGGAGTCATCGCAAACAAAAAACTTCGTTCTGCATTTGCAGAATTCGAGAAAAAATATCCAGGACTTGTTGTAAAAGTGCCGACAAACTCTCTTTCTACAGACAATTCTCTGATGATAGCCGCTGTAGTATATATAAATGTCACTTTGTATCCTGAAATATTGAGTAATCCACAGAAAATCATAGCAAACGGTAATTTACGATTATCATAAAAGTTTGGTGTGCTATAATAAAATGCGGAAGTACAAAGGAAAAGACCGGCACAACGCCGGTCTTTTCCTTTATTGTCAAATTTATTTACCTTAGATCAATCTCCTTGTTTATATTTTCTATTTTCTTATTATTTTTATATTCTCTGTACCACAAGTAGGAAATAATGATAATTACTATAATTAGAATTATATTTAACCATCCAAAAGATCCAGAACTCGTGACACATTGTGTGGCCTTGTTAAATAAATTATCGAAAGCGTAAAATGGCCAAGTTATAAAGGACAAAACTGCTCCAGCTAGTTTTCTTCCGGCGGAAATAACGTTTGCTGTCATGTCTTCTACTATTTTTCTTGTTGAGGACGAAAGTCCTGCCAAAGTTCCAAGGTTAGAAGAAGAACTATTTTCTATCTGCCCTATTTCAGTTACAGGAAGAGTGGTTGTGGAAACTCCCGGAGTAGGAAGACTGCCTGCTGGTTGTACTTCACTTCCTGTTGGAATTGTAATTCCTGCAGCTCGAAGATCATCCCACAATTTTTTGTGAGCATCTATTTCTGCTTGCTGTTGTGCGTTTACAGGAAAAGCTGTTTTACAATAAATCTCGTTTACTTTTTTCTTTGTTAAGATATAAACATAATCTGTTCCAGTATTACCTTCGTAACCCCAAGGCAAAAGTACATCATCTTTATATCGTATTTGGAAAGCATCTGTCGCGACGATTGTCGCATCGTCATAAACTCCCGTAACATTTAGATCTGAAAATCCTTCCAAATCTTTTAGGAAAAGTTGTAATTTTTTAACTTCATTTGGATCGTTATTGAAATCTTTTCGAAGATAGTCACGTAAGTAGTAACAAGAAGCTGAAGCGCCAGCTACTTGTGGAGCATAAACAATAGGACTATTTCCTCCAAAAGATCCTACGATAGGTCCATTACTGCCTCCACCTCCACCCCCACCTCCACCCCCACCACAGTTTGAAGTACAACCTGTAGCTGGAGGAGTATTAACATTCAAATCAACAGAAGAAGTATCATCTGATGAAGTAGGATCGTTTGTAGTAGTGCTAGCCAGAGCAGTATTTGTAATTTTTGCACCCTCATTTCCAGCTTTTATTGTAGCAACGAGAGTAAGTGCAGTAGAAGATCCATTAGCTAGATTTCCTATAGCCCAAATACCCGTTGTTGTAGCATAACTACCTAAGCTAGAAGTAGCCGAGACAAAATCAAGTGTGTTTGGCAAAATGTCCTTTATAGAAACTCCAGTTGCTTGGTCTGGTCCATGATTTGTAGCAGTTATAGTATAAGTAACTGTATCAAGGACATTTGCTGTTGATTTGTCTAATAGCTTACTAATAGAAATGTTTGCATTTGGGCTATTACCTCCCCCCCCTCCACAGTTTGAAGTACAAGTTGGAGTATTGACGGTGACGTCTACAGTAGAAGTATTGTCTCCAGGAGTTGTGTCACTTGTTGTAGATGAGGCTAAAGCCGTATTTGTAATTTTTACCCCTTCATTTCCAGCCTTGATAGTAGCTAAAATCGTTAAGGCGGTAGTTGAACCATTTGAAAGATTACCGATAGTCCAAATACCTGTTGTTGTGGCGTAATTTCCTGCAGATGAACTTGCTGATAGGAAATTGAGAGTGCTTGGCAAAATATCTGTAACTGTTACTGCTGTTGCAAGATCTGGACCATGGTTTGTAGCAGTTATAGTATAAGTAACTGTATCAAGGACATTTGCTGTGGATTTATCAGAGATTTTATTTACAGAAATATTTGCACTTGGTGGAAGGGGGGTTACTACGGCATTGGAACAAGTCACTTGGACTATAGTATCGTTAAAATCTTCATCACTTGAGTTTGGAGATGTAGTAGACATGTCTTCAAATCCTAGTATAAAACTCTGTTTTGTAGTGCTTGCATTATAAACAACAACAAATTTTTCCGATAAATTATTTAGTGAATTTTTTGAATATCTAAATTGATTAACGTTAGAAACATACATAGCGAAAATAACATGATCTTTTCCCGAAAAAGTTATTTGACCTTCTTGTCCATGAATCCAATTTGGAGTAGATTCGTATCCAGAAACTGGAGTGTTTTTAAATATGGGATGAAATATTCCGTCATTTCTAAAATACCCAAAAACTTCTGAGTAAGCAGTGTCACCGAAAACTGATTTGACTATTATTGTTGTCGTAGCTTCTGTAGGAATCCAGACCTGATAATGTGTTTGATCGTTTGAAGTATTTATAGAATACCCAAGATTATCTAGCACTGCTTGCAACGCAGATGATGAACTATCCCACGTTCCACCTATGGCAATATTTGTTGTGTCACCTAAAGTGTCCGGAGCAAAACAACCTGCCGGCGTTATTGGTGGCGTAACTGAAGGAATAACTGGAGCTGACACAACATTTACCAATCTGGTAACTGGTGTTGCGGGTAATCCTTGTGAGTCAGAAACATTGTAGGTTAATGTGTATGAACCTATAGTTGAGGTGGCCACTGTTCCGCTCACAACAATATGTGAAGTAATATCACCATCCTCCTGATCTTGTGCTGTTGCACCTGCATCATTGTATATACTGCCAACAGTAGTAGTCGCAGGATTATTTCCAAGTAATGTAATAACTGGAGCATGATTTACTGGTGGTGGAGGTACAGGCTGATTACAACTTATTTGCACAATCGTATCGTTATAATCAAAATCACTCCTTCCTTGAACTATTAGAGATTGGTCCTCAAATGCGATGACATAACTTTCATTACTATTATTTGCATTGTAAACAACAGAAAAATATTCGCTATTTGGGTTGTTAAGTGAATTTTGAGTATATCTGAAAGTATCAATGTCGGAAACATACATTGCAAAAGTAACAATATCTGTTCCAGAAATAGTTACATCAATCTGACCTCCAGAACTAAGAAGTGGAGTTGATTCAAATCCGATTGTCCCATCTGTAGTTTTATATATTGGGTGAAAAGTTCCATTTTGAAAATATCCAAAAACTTCTTTCCAATCACTATTGTGTGAAAGAGCTTTAACTTTTATTGTTGTACTGTTTGTAGTCGGAATCCATGTTTGATAATGAGTTTGATTGTTTACAGTATCGATAGAAAAACCGAGACTGTTTAGTATATCTTGAAGATTTACTATATCTCCATCATCCCAACTCTGACCAATAGTTAGGTTAGAACTATTACCTAGTGTGTCTGGGTTAAAGCAAGTAGAAACAGTAGTAGCTCTTGCCGTTTGAAAAACGCCAAAAGTAGATAAAAGTAGAGTCAAAACAATAAAAGAGAATAATCCTTTTTTGCCTAGAGAATTATTGTTCTGTATTCGTAGAAAATTCATCATAAAAACTTTAGTTCGTAAAGGATACACTTGCTTTGCGATGTCGTCAATAGCTAGAAAATTTTAGTGATTTTTATTATATGGCTAATCTGAGCTGTATTTTAATATTTGTCTTTTATGCCAAAATTGATGTCCTTTAGATTCTATTAAGACATTATTTTGCGACTTATTTTAGAAAAGACTTATAAAGGACATTAGATTTAGAGTCGATATGCTATGTCCTTTATATGAAAATAGTCTTTTTTAACAAAACCTACTAACTACGACGTCTATATGTTAATCTTATTACATGAATCCCGTTAGAGTTTTACTTATAACGAATGTGGATATGTATTATCTATCGCGCAAAATATAGACTAAAATTAAAAATTGATTATGAAAAACTCTAACGGGATGAAAGAAATATTCTTATCCCCATACAAACCAGAAAATACGGAAAATCGGATCTACAGTATGTGGGAAAACAGTGGATTTTTTAGTCCAGACAACAACACTAACTCAAAAGCTGAACCGTTTACAATAGTTATGCCCCCACCTAATGCAAACGGCAACCTCCATGCTGGACATGCTTTGTTTATAACTATTGAAGACATACTGACTCGTTTCAAAAGAATGCAGGGATTTAGAAGTCTTTGGATTCCTGGTGCAGACCATGCTGGATTTGAAACACAAGTTGTTTATGAAAAGAAACTTGAGAAAGAAGGGAGATCTAGATTTGGCATGGATCCAAAAGATTTATACAAAGAAATTCTAGATTTTACTTTAGAGAATAAAAAGAATATGGAGACTCAAGTCAGATCTCTTGGGGCTTCATGTGATTGGTCGCGTGAAAAATTTACACTTGATCCAGACATTGTAAAAAAAACTCAAGATACGTTTATAAAAATGTATAACGATGGTTTAGTTTACAGAGGCAAACGAACTGTGAACTGGTGTTCAAAACATCAGACTTCCCTATCTGAAGTTGAAACTGAATCTGTTGAAGAGATAAATCCTTTTTATTATTTCAAATACGGGCCATTTGAAATAGGAACTGTTAGGCCAGAAACAAAATTTGCTGATAAATATGTGGTAATGCATCCAGACGACAAAAGATATTCCGAATATAAACATGGACAGAAAATGATGGTCGAATGGATAAATGGCCCGATCGAAGCAACTGTCATAAAAGACCCAGTCGTTGATATGGAGTTTGGAACGGGAGTTATGACTATCACACCATGGCATTCGCAGGTGGATTTTGAGCTAGCTCAAAAATATAACTTGGATGTTGAACAAATAATCGACTGGCGTGGGAAACTTTTGCCTGTTGCGGGAGAATTTGCTGGAATAAATATAAAAGAAGCTCGGCCAAAAATAGTTGATAAATTGAAAGAAAAAGGACTGCTTGTAAAAATAGATGACAAATATAAAAATGTTGTTAAAAGATGCTACAAATGCAATACAATAATCGAACCTCAAATAAAAGATCAATGGTTTGTTAAAATGGAACCTCTGGCAAAAAAAGCTCTGGAATCAGTTGATAGAGGGGAAGTGAAATTTATACCTGATAACTACGAAAAAATCTTTAGATATTGGATGAACAATACAATAGATTGGAATATTTCTCGTCAGATAGTTTGGGGTATACCTATACCAGCATGGCTCAAAGAAAATGAAGCTACAGCAAGCAAAGAAAAACCGGAAGGTGACGGTTGGATAAAAGACTCTGACACATTTGATACATGGTTCTCGTCTGGGCAATGGCCACTATTTGTCACCGGCTACCCAGATGGAAAAGATTTTGAAAAGTATTATCCGACAGACGTTATGGAAACTGGACATGACTTGATTTTCAAATGGGTCCCACGTATGGTCATTTTTGGTCTCTATCTTTCTGGCAAAGTACCTTTCAATACTGTCTATCTTCATGGACTTGTAAACGACGCCAAAGGTAAAAAAATGAGTAAGTCAAAAGGTAATGTCGTAAATCCACTCGATCTGACTTCAAAATACGGAACAGATGCTTTGCGAATGGCTCTCATTGTCGGAAATACGCCAGGAACAGATCTAGCACTGCAAGAAAGCAAAGTTAAGGCTTATAAACTTTTCGCTAATAAGATTTGGAACATAACTAGATTTGTATTATCAAATACCGAAAACTGGGATGCTAAAAGACCCGGAAAAATCGAAAGTAGTGACCAAACTACGCTCGATGAACTAAATCTTTTAGTTCAAGATGTTACAAGTGATATGGACAACTTTAGATTTTATCTAGCTACAGAAAAACTTTATCACTATGTTTGGCACACATTTGCTGATAAAATAATAGAACAATCAAAAGAAAAATTAAAAAGTGAAGATCCTGAAGTGGTTTCATCGATACAATATACATTGACTCATATTCTGGAAACTTGCCTTACGATACTACACCCGTTCATGCCTTTTATAACAGAAGAAATCTGGCAAAACCTTCCTGGCAAAGAAAAAGAGATGCTTATGATATCGATGTGGCCTAAGTAAAAAATATGTTCCTTGATTTTATAAAAGAATATCCGTTTATACTGGCTTTCATTCTTGGACTAGTCCCAGCGCTCATTTGGCTTTGGTTTTGGCTCAAAGAAGATAGACACCATGAACCATCAAAAATGATAACGCTGGCATTTCTAGGCGGAATGGTAGCTGTTATGTTTTCTTTGCCTCTTCAAGAAAAAATCTACTACTATTTCAATAATATAAACGACCACGAAACTCTAGCATTTACTTTATGGGCAATGATAGAAGAGCTGGCTAAGTTTGGTTTTGTATGGTTCATAGCTTTGCGGAACAAAGCTCTGGCAGATGAGCCCGTAGACGACATAATCTACCTTATTGTGTCAGCCCTAGGTTTTGTAACATTTGAAAACACTCTTTTTTTAATAGACCCAATAAAAAATGGTGAGATTATTAACACTATAATACACGGCAATCTGCGATTTATCGGTGCAAGTCTACTGCACACAATGTCATCGGCCACAATAGGTATATGTATGGCTCTGTCCTACTATAAAAATCGAAAAACTCGAGTTTTCTACACTTTATTCGGTATTTTGATGGCAGTGGTGTTGCATACTACGTTCAATTTATTTATAATTAGGCAATCGTCTGGAAATATTTTCTTTGTATTCGGAATGGTCTGGGTAAGCATAGTGATACTATTGTTACTCTTTGAGAAAGTAAAGCATATCAAAGATAATAGCAAATATACAGAACCTAGAAAAATAATTTAATAAATAAAATAAAAATGAAAGATAACCGATCGTTCTTTGAGAAGCTAACTGGTAGTAGCAGAGTTGATGAAAATGACACAGAAGAGACTCCTACGGTAAGTAAACTACCTAGTAAAGACAAAACTTCACCTTCTGGTGAAGCTTGGTTTGACGAAGAAGCTTCGGAAGGAGAATTGACGGTTGACGTCTATCAAACACCTTCGGAGATTGTCATAAAAAGCATGGTTGCTGGTGTAAAACCAGAAGATTTGGATATTTCTATTACTCGTGATGTTGTTACGATAAAAGGCAAGCGAGAGACGGAAAGATTTGTAAAAGATGAGGACTATTTTCACCAGGAACTCTACTGGGGTTCATTTTCAAGAACTATTATGCTCCCAGCCGAAGTCCAAGTGGATGAAGCAGATGCTGTGGAAAAACATGGACTGCTTATAATACGTCTACCAAAGATAGATAAAAATAGACAAACAAGACTAAAGGTTAAGGGGTAGAACTTCCATATTTGGCACCGCAATCAAAAAACCATCCTTCGATAAACTCAGGATGGTTTTTGATTATGGTGTGTCTTTACGACTTCGCTCGAACTTATTTCATTAAAACTGTTTAAGTGGTGAATCTGACAATGAATTCCGTCACGGCTCGGCATCCGCTCCAGAACACGCTGGAAAGCGTGTTCTTCCGCTTCTGCCTTACCGTGTCCGCCCTCGCACCCATCGCTTCCAATCCTAAATCTGTTTTGCGCGGGATTTCTTTTTTCGGAATGGGCGATTGGTTCTCGGGCGGGTTTCTCCTTAAAGGGAGAAACTGACGGAATTCAAACTACTGTACTACCTACCTATATCTTTACTCTAACATAATCATTCGCCTCAGACATTCCTTTGCGCTAGTGGTAATGTATCATTTTGTAGTTATGTGACGACGCCCAAAACGGAATATGTCCGAGGCTACAAGTAAACTGCTGTGCTTTTTATGTTTGGTAATGACTTTCTCTTACCGCGATAATATGAAAAATTTTACCTACCAAGAAAAAGAATAATCGACCTGTATGACGATCAATTTTTGCTTCTTTCACTTCAACATCTGGCATATCTGTTAGTCCTTTGTATAATTTTCTGTAATCTCCACTATTTTCTATAGGGACAACTTCTAATTTTGGTAAATATTTACCAAAATCGCTTTCGTCTCTTATATTTACACCAATATCACGAATAGTTTTAAAAGCTTTTTTAGCCATTTTGCTCTCCATTCCGTCTAGCTGGCACTCCTTATCGTTATACTTTTCGAAAGATATCAGAAAAGGTTTCGCTTCTGGCGGTTCTTCAGGTTGTGGAATTTCAACAGCGGTCAATGGTATTGGACTTTCTGGAAGTTTCTCGTCCGGTGATGGTATTGTCATAGTTTAAGTATGTTTCTGTGTTGTGAGTTTAGAACTGTAAAATTCCTTCATGTCTTTAGGAGAAATTTCATTTTCAGACCCAATATGTGGTTCAAGTCCTTCGCGGGCTTTTTGCCAAGGAGTTTCAGAGTGAGAAAGATATTCCAAATAAGCTGCATCTTTTTTACCATATACAGACCAAACTTGATCGAGGAATTTTTTTGTATCTATAGAAATTTTTTCTAAGTCATTTTCCTTTACAGTTTTTGTGATTGGCCCAAAGCCAAATTTTTTGTATTCAAAATATACATCACGAACAGCAGGCCCATGTACCCACGCCTCAATTTTGTCACTGAAAAGTTTTTTGTCACGCAAAACCAAAGACCATGCTTGAGCATAGTAAAGTAATTTCTGCAGTTTCTTATTCGTAATTGCCTTTTTCTCGTTTTGCGCTTTCCAGAGGAAGTATTCGGCTATTTGTTGTGCATTTAGTACATCGCGAGCCATATTACTGACATTATATCAAATACCAATTTTTAAGCAACAAATTATTAATCAAGTAGTTTTACTGTTTTAACTACCGGTTCAACGTCATCAAAACTTCCATTACATGAAGATGTGAATTCATAATTATATTTTTTACCAATAACTACTATATAGTAATATGCACACATATCGGCAGTACTATATTTTACAACCTGTAAGTTATTTATTGTCTCGATTTTAGCATGAAATATATCGTAAGGAAGATTATCCGGTTTCATTGATGTCATAAGATCCTCCGCTGATTTTTTTGATTTAATATCAACAAAATATTGTCTTCCCCATGAACATCCCTCACCACCACTAATATAACCCCATGAAATAGCAGATAAGACATCGTTGTTATATTTATTATTTACCTCAATTTCTTCATACGGATCTATTCTGTACTTACTATTTCCCCAATTTACATTATATGGAACTCCAAACGATATGCCCCATTTTGTATTAGAATAAGTAGTTGTACTATTTGGCTCGTCATAATTAAATTTTTCAGTACATGCTGAGGGTAAACTCCCGCTTTTATATGGTTCATTATATTTTGCGTAAGTAGGAATATTTTCTGAAGTTAGTAATATTCTGTTTGCTAGTTCTTCTTTACTAAGTCGTTTTTTCTCAATAAATTTAAATGTGGAAATAATTTCATTCAGTAGTTCTTTATGAGAAATTATTTGCGTATCATCATTCCAAATAACTGCTGAGATCTGAAATCCATCAACACAAACTCTTTTAACTGAAATGTTTGACTTCGTAAAACCGAGAAGGCTTTTGAAATCATCACTAGAGCAATTTACACCCTCTGACACGGTTATTGACATATTTCCAGAAGGAGCGACACCAACATCTTTCAAATATTGTTCTTTTGGAGCACTTGATAAAATAAGCTGGTAAGGATCTTCCTGTTGAATTACCCATCCTCCAGGATATTTTATTTCAAAAATTTTAAACTCATCGTTTCTGTAGGTTTGCCAATCTTTTGTTAATGATTCTGGTAATTTTAAAGTAGAGAGAATTTCCTTGAAATCTTTAGTCATTACATTAATTTCAAGGATTTTATCCATATATGGCAAAATGAGGTAATTCGATAAAACACCCTCTGAACCACCAATGTAAATACCGTTTAAATTACCCACGCTCATATTCTTAATTGGAAAAGTGTCGGGTTTAAGTCCAGTACCATTTCTTTTTGGAGTATAAGGTCCGTATTTATTCCACCAATCAGTGACGGATAATTTATCTGTATTATCCACAACATGTATCCACATGCCATCTACTGGCCCAGTTTTACTTAAATCTACGTCCTTATCTTCGGGATGAATAATGTGAATAATCGCCGTATTATCTTTAAAAACTTCAAGTGTAGCTGGATATTTAAACTCAAATTTATACTGTTCATCGGTATATGTTTTCCAATTTGCAAATTGATCTGTGGTCGTAGCAATATTTACAAAATTTACATTCTGAATCTGTGATTTTGTCGTTAGTTTTTGATATATAAAATAACTACCGACAACTACAAAAACTGCAGCCAGAATTGAGACCGCTAACCATAATGGCTGTTTAGTTTTTTGAGGTTCTTCCTGGGGTATCGGGGGAGGAATAATAGTAGGAGTTTGTTCATCCATGTTTTAAGTATAACATTTTGGTTAATTTTTTGTCACGGCAAGTAGCCCGAGAACCAATCGCCCATTCCGAAAAAAGAAATCCCGCGCAAAACAGATTTAGGATTGGAAGCGATGGGTGCGAGGGCGGACACGGTAAGGCAGAAGCGGAAGAACACGCTTTCCAGCGTGTTCTGGAGCGGATGCCGAGCCGTGACGGAATTCATTGTCAGATTCACCACTTAAACAGTTTTAATGAAATAAGTTCGAGCGAAGTCGTAAAGACACACCAAAATAGAACAAATCGGTTTTGAAGAAGCCATAATGTGGGACGCACGAAGTGCATCCCAAGGGTTCCCGCCTGAATCTGCGATGGAATCCGCCAAAAATGAATCTGAATCTGGCGCGCAAGCGCGCACTAATTTGTTTTGGAGGAGGAGGTTCGAATCCAATACAATTTTTACTTTTCTTTACAAAAAGAATTTTTGCTATACTACAAACATATGGAACAAAAATTCTTTTTATACGCTCGCAAGTCAACAGATGTCGAGGACAAACAAGTTCTTTCGATTGAGGCACAGCTCAACGAATTGCGAGACTATGCCAAGCGAGAAAATCTGAACATCGCCCTTGAGTTTATAGAAAAACAATCTGCCAAGATTCCAGGTCGTCCTATTTTCAACGAAATGATGAGATGTATCGAAAATGGCGATGCAGATTCTATCCTCTCTTGGCATCCGGATCGTCTCGCAAGAAATAGTATTGATGGTGGAAAAATAATATACCTCCTCGACACAGGGAAACTTGCGAGCTTGAAGTTTCCTACTTTTTGGTGTGATTCTACGAGTCAAGGTAAATTCATGCTCAACATGGCTTTCGGACAAAGTAAATACTATGTGGATTCTCTTTCCGAAAATACCAAAAGAGGACTTCGCCAAAAAGTTAGGCGCGGAGAATATCCAGGACTTTCACCAGTGGGATATATAAACGATAGTAGAACAAAGACAATCGTGGTGGACAAAAAATCCGCGCCTGTTATAAGACAAGCGTTCGAACTGTATTCACAAGGTAATCAAACTCTTAATACTATCGGTATGTTTTTGGCGAAGCACAATCTTTTAACAAAACACGGAAAGAGAATCCATAGAACCAGAGCTACTTTTATTCTGTCTAATCCTTTTTACTATGGACACTTTAGATATTCTGGTGAAGTCTATGAAGGAAAGTTTGAGCCAATCGTGGACAAGAAACTTTTTGATAGAGTCCAAGAAGTGATGAAGCAAAGAGGTCGTCCAAGACACAAACAGAAAAATGAACCCCAAGCATATTGTGGTTTGTTATCCTGTGGAACTTGCGGAATGATGATCACTGGCGAATACAGGGTGAAGAAACAAGTCAGTGGTAAAGAACATTATTACACTTACTATCACTGTTCCAAAAAGCGACGAGATATTAAGTGTCCTGAACCCTGTATTCGCCAGGAAGTCTTGGACGAACAAATTTCATCACTTCTTCAAAAAGTTTCTTTGCCACAAGATTGGGCGGAATATATGTTCGGTCGTTTAGAAAACGACAAAACGGAATCCGCCCAATCTGTTTCTGCTTTTGTTCTAAAAAATCAAAATCGTATAAAAGATATTACTGTGAAGCTCCAGCGACTTTTAGATGGATATTTAGACCAAGATGTAGAAAAAGAAGTATATCGTGAACAAAAAGCAAAATTGTTATCCGAGAAAAAGTCGCTGGAAGAAGAAATATCTCGGAATGAACAAAAGCAAAAACATTGGCTCGAACCGATGTCAGAATGGATAAAAGAAGCCCAGAATATGGAAAAAATTGCATTGGATAGCAACCTTTTGAATAAAAAGGTTGCTGCCAAAAAAGTCTTTGGCTCGAACCTCCTCCTCCGCGAAAAAACCGTGAGTGCTTGCACTCCAAATTCAGATTCATTTTTGACAGATTCCCTCGCAGATTCAGGCGGAACTCCGTGGGACGCACTTCGCGCGTCCCACGCATCCGTTGGTTCTTCCGACGAAAGTCGGATTATGGTGCCGAGGGCCAGAGTTGCACTGGCGACTTCTTCCTCTTCAGGGAAGCACTCTGCTAACTGAGTTACCTCGGCATGTGGTATGGATATATTACTAAAAAATACCTATTTTGCAACCCATTCTTGATTTTGGTAGAGCCATATATGTTATACTGACCAATATGACAATATGCAAATTGTGTAATAAACCATTTAAAGATTACCAAAATAGACAAAGAAATCGTTGTGGTTCATGTAATACAAAAATTCGAAGATTTCGGTCTAAAGCCGCAGCTATTAAATTATTGGGAGGAAAGTGTGAGAAATGTGGATGGCATGGGAATCAAGCAGCAATGCAATTTCACCACAAAGACTCTTCAAAGAAAGAATTCATTATCGGGGGTGTTGCAAATAAAAGTTGGGATTCAATTAAAGCCGAGATGCAAAAATGTCTTTTACTTTGTGCAAACTGTCACATGATAGAACATAGCACAAAACTTGGGGAAAAATTTGTTAAAGAAGCTTTGAATTATAAAGGGCGAACTCTTAAATTTTAGTTAAAAAGATCCTTGAAACCGCTACTAGCACCTCCATATGCCCCTTTAATACTATCTATATATGGCTGAATAAGATAATACGCTCCTATGGCCGAGCCTATTATAAAAACCCAATAAAATAGAGTCATTATCCTTTGTAAACGCATAGAACGTTGCATCGAGCGCAACATTTTATTGTTATCTTCTGCAAGATCAGCTGTTCTTTTAAGGAGCTCTCTTTCCTCTGGTGACATGAGATTATAGTAGCAAAATATGAAGAAAAGTAAATAAGTTGACAAAAAATTAGAGACCCTTAGAATGAAACGGGGTGCTCCTTTAAGGTTAATCTTGATCGCGCGATCAGATCCCTCATAAGTCTCTTGACGAGAGAAAATCCAAGACCGCCAACGAGGCGCGTAACTCGCAAAGGCTTCCACCTTGGGTGATGAGTTAATCCTAGGTTATCATCCAGAGCGTGGTGAGGACAAAGTATCTCAAAACAGAGAACTTGTAGGGACCAGACAGGGAGCACCCCTTTAAAAGAGAGTGGAGCTCTCTTTTTTTTGTGCCATCGGACCGAATCGAACGGTCAATTCCTTCTTAGGACGAAGGAGTTATATCCATTTAACTACGACGGCATTTTAAACCTTTAATTTAATTAAATCTATCATACTCATAATCAATTTGAAATATTTGTCAGATTTTTTCACTCTTATTCTACACATACCGTATTTAAGTTTTCCCGATTTACTTCCTTTTTTTATGTCATATTTTGTAATACTCCCGTTTGGTAGATGTAGAATTTTCAACCAAAAATCTGTTGCTTTATTTCTATCTATATCTTCAAATAATCTCAAACTTATTTTCAAATCACTTTCTTTAATACCCAACTCTCTTAAACATGACAGAAAAACTTTAAGCAAACTAGGATCACTATTAATTAAACTTAATTCTGTCTTATTACCCTCACCCCAATAAAGACAAGAAAGTGCTACCATCTTTTCTTTGAAATTAAGATCATTTATAATTTTACTGGCATTTTTTCTAGCATTGTTCCAATTTTTTTGAGATCTCGCACTACTACCACCTTGTTTAGATTTTAAAATATCTTGGTACTTTGAGATGACAGGAACATTTTTCATATAACGATACACTGTTCCATATCCTCGATTAACAACGCTTTTTATCTCATTCAGAGAATGCCCTGTTTCTCTTAGCTTTTTTATTTTATCAATCTCTGATTTTAATAATAATGCTTTACCCATTAATCAATTATACACTATTTGGATAAACCAAAACAATACTAGTTATGTATCGTTTTATCCACTAGTATCGTGAGATTTACGCTGTCTGTGGAGCGGGTTGGCCAATATTTAGAAGTTGAGCTAGTTTAGGCCTATTGAAACCGACCACAACACTATCGTCAATTAGTATTACAGGTACGCCAAGCTGACCTGACTTTTCCATCATTTCTTTTCTTTTGTCGGCATTACTTGCAACGTCAAACTCTTCATATGCGACTCCGTTTGCTTTGAAGTATTCTTTCGCCATTGCACAGTAGTGGCAAACAGGTGTTGAGTATATCGTGACTTTCTTCATCTTTTTATTATGGTTATTTCTGGAAGTATATACTACTACATAATATATATCAACTAGAATTTTTCAATTTTTAATTTTTAATTTCCAAAGAAACTTCGTATCCTTTGCCAAAATGTAACTTGTTCCGTTGTTGTTGGTTGCTCTAAGTTCTGCTCACTCTCTACAACCAAAACCATATTCTCATTCTCCTTTGCCACACTAAACTTTGAACGAATCTCCTCTTCGACACCCTCCGGAGTTGCCAGTCTATCTATTTTAGTCTGCAAATTCTCGTTTCTGGCCCTCAACTCCTCTACGTTCTGGAGTGAGACCTGTTTCATTTGTTCACTTTCTTTATCTTTTTTATAAACAGACCAGGTAGAATGTAAAAAAAACAAAACAATAATAGCCAAAATACCTATAGTTATCCAGTTATATAGTAGACTTCTAAACTTGCGTTTTTGTGAGAAATCAAGCATCATGAGTAAGTATAAAGTATAAAGTATAAAGTATAAAGTATAAAGTATAAAGACTATGCTTTTTCAAAAAAAGAACAAAAAAACATTTCAAATAATCTGGACAGTCATCTGCGTCCTAGTTATCGTTGGTATGATAGCACTCTATCTACCGGGTTTATTTAGCTAGGGTTAAGAATTTAATGCTATTTCAGCCATTTTCAGAATTCCCTCTTTTGTTTTGTTAACTGCCATAAATCTAGCGTTGTGACAGAAAACTGCTCCTGCTACAGTAGTTATTTTTTCTAATTCTTCATCTCTTCTACCGGCCCATGATTCTGGAAGATCTTTTCTTGATTTATAGGAAAATTGATCACTACGAACACCTTCTATAGTCCAGTTATTGTCTTTATTTTTGTAAATAACAAAAATAGGTTCTGGAAATTTTGAAAGTACTTCTTCCCAAGGATACCTATCACCTACTTCAATTAATCTTTTATCTGGAGAATTTTTATATGCCTCCACCACCAAACTTTCTGCTTCAGTATCGTCTCTAACAGAAATTATTAAACGACTGATGATAGTTTTCGCATAAGAAACCAAAGTATTAAAGATATCGTCAAAATTGTCTGGATCCTCTTTCCATGTTGGATAAAATATTGAAGTTAAGAGTTCTATATCAAAAGGATACAATCCTGGAATTCTTGCGTCTAAAAACTTCATTCCATTATCACCAGCATCAATAGGTTGGACAATCATCTGATCAATTTTATCTGCTACAGCTTTATCCCCAGATAATTTTTGACCAAATTCTTTCCAAACCAGACCGAAAGACGCATACGGAACTCCATTTTCTCGTTTTCCAGCTCCACCTTTTTGGTGATGGTCAAATCTATTTCTAGATGGATCGTAGAGGTCTCCAACATCTGTAACATAATCAGCGCTTTCAATAATGCTTTTATCTCGAGAGCGAACAACGGAAATATTATCGCCCCCCCCTAAAGTCAAAAGTAGTGTCGCTACAGCAAAAATATCATCAGTATGAAAACCAGAACTATGTGTAACTATCGTTATCTTTTTATTCCCAACCATTTTTTGTTTTCCAACTCTTATGATAATAAATAAATTTTATAGCGATAATATAAATGAAAACGGTGAAAGACATGAAAGGAATGGTAATGTATGAATATTGAGTGAAATAAACTTTCGCACACTCGCCGCCGAGAACAGTACAACCGCCACTGACACCGAAAGAAAAACCCCATTGAACGAAGGATTGAAATAATGAAACCAAAGCACCTAAAACGGATAGTGGAACAAGATAATCAATAACCGTCTTGTCTTTTCTATACATAGCCAAAGCAACGATAATCAACTGAGGATACATGAAAATCCTCTGCCACCAACACAAATCGCAAGGAGGAAACCCGACAACGTCAGAATATATCAGACTTCCTACAACTGCAGAAAGAATGGCAAAAAACAATAACTCTAAAACATATTTATGTACAAAATTATACAAATGCTTACGAGAATCAGAGTGGGCCAAAACAACAATTAAAACAACAACAAATATAATGTTCGATAATAAAGTCAGAAATCCTATTACTGGAGTGGCACTTGCTTGAATTAAAGATGTCATGTTTTATTGAGCTAAAGGACAGCTTGTTCTTTCAGATAATTGGGCTAGTTCCAACTCCCCCACCACGATCTCATAACCACCAACAGCAGTACTGCTTGCAAAGTACCACGTCGGATATGTCTGTATATTTTTATCTTTACAAATTTGCGTCTGGCTCTGACTATCGGCAGTTGAACACTCTACATATGGAAGAAGGTCTGCGGATTTACCAAACCGAGCTTTTTGGGCCTGACAGTGAGGACACCAGAAAGCACCGTAAAATATAGTGCCTGAATCTTTTATACACTTGGCAAAAACGTCGTATTTACCGTCCTTGCCTGGTGTTATAACAAGCCAAGCGACCCCCCCTATTAAAGCCAAAACTAATACAATATAGCTTATTTTTTTCATACTGATCAGATTAACATATTGAACAAAAAATTTCCATTAAGAAATCCGGGTGGGAACATGCGTCCCGACCCGGATTTATAGTGTTTCATTATTCTCATGGCGCTTTATTAAAAGATCAGCAGCCTTTCTGCCAAAAACCAAAAGTCTTTTGTGGTCATTCATATCAGCAGGAGTTAAGATGAAATCGGCGCTTGGATACTTCTTACGCCCCAAAGAGAGGTCTATTGTTACAAAAGTACCTCTCCAAACAAAGAAAGCGTCAACCCCATGCCAATAGTCAAGAGAATTCCTTCCGATTGACATGTAGAAATGGAGAGGTTCCTTCTTGCCAGATTCTTCAGTTGGTAAGAAGTTTTTTACCGATTCCCAAACTTTGTGAGATTGTCCGGTACGAGGATTTGATGGATTATAGTAATCACTTCTTCCTTGTTCTACGGCAGCCTCAGCAATACTCCAGTTATGGTAGATCTGCTGTTGAAGACTGTTCTTAAAGTGGAGGTACGTAGGAGCCCCCAACTCCGAAATGCTTATTTGGTCCTGTTTTGCCACGTGACCAAATACCAATTCCTCAAACTCCCTGCCAGAACGCAGGGCTTGTTCGTTTTTGACTTTCATGCCCCACCTCCTTTTCTAGTCCAACCTGACTTTAACATGTCAAATAGACACCTGTCAAATCAACCTTTTGGTAATTTTACAAAATTAACTCTGAAAATCTATTTGGAATCGATACATGCCCATACCGCAAGTCCCAGAAAGAATACCAAGCTGTGGAGTGCCAACATCTATATCAGTATTCCCTGTTTGTGGAAGTATTTTAGTTACATTTAAACTCGGAATACGAATTGATGAAGAGCAATCAAAAGTACCATTAGTTATAAACCTAAGAACTGTAGGCATGCCAGCTTTAGCAAAACTTTTTGTTGGATTATAACCACCCTTTACATCAATTTCGATTATTTGTTTTCCTTGACTAAGGGTTACATTATTTGCGGGAATATTATTTGTTGATGCAGATTTATTATTACCAGAGAGTGCGATAGCCCCACCAATTAGTGTAATAGCTATAAAGACTGAGATGATAGTTAATTTCATATTTTCATTATACTAAAAACTAAATATGGGTGGTATCAAACCGATAACTACTAAACTGTTAATCAGATTAAAAAGTGCAAACATAATTACAATAAGCCCAGCAGTTTTGAAGAAAACTCCTGCTTTAGAACTATTTTTGATACTGAAAGAACTAAAACTAATAAGACCTAATACTGGCAATGTTCCAACAGCGAAAGCCAGCATAGTTAGTCCGCCTTCTATAAAACTTCCTGTCGTAAGAGTATACAACTGCATTGATTGAGTAAAACCACAAGGCAAAAAGAATGTTGCAATACCGACAAAAAGTGGAGTAAGTGTGTGGTTAAATTTTGATATACCGAGAGCGTGTTTGGAAAGAAACTTGGGCATACTAGGTTGTAATCTTTTAGCAAAGTGAAATGTGTCGAGAAGATTTACACCAAGAATAAGCATGACGACCCCAATAATTACACTAAGCATAAACGTCATTTCCGTATTCAGAGTAAATGCAGATCCAATAGCACCTATTACACCTCCGAGAACAAAGAAAGAAACAATGCGGCCGCCATGAAAAAGGAGTTGAGGTTTTATTTTATCTCCCTCTTTTGCAAATGTTGCCGACATTGATAATAGAAGTCCACCAACCACAGCCATGCAAGTAGAAAGAGAAGCAATAATTCCAATAACAAACGCTGTTCCGTATGATACATTTCCGCCACCAACTAGATTTACCAAACCTATTTTTTGAAGAATCACAAACAAAACAGCAAAACCGAAAGTAATTGGAATAGCAATTTTAAAATCTGACCAATTTTTTGTTTTTATTTGTTTCTCTACAGAAAGACTGTATCCGTGCTTAATTAAAACTTGTGTTAGTTCTTCGGCGATCAAAGTTTTTTCTTTGCTACCAAAGTTCCCAGTTATTTCTACTGAATGATTCTTGAGACTAGACTTTGCTTTTGTAACATAAGGTACTTCTTCTAATTCACTTTCGGTGATTAATATGCAAGCATTACAATGCATACCACTAACGTGAAATGTGTAAGTCTTTAGTAAATTATTTTCATCGTGTGTGCTCATAGCGGTTATATTTTTTTAGCTTTAATACGGAGTGAATTTGATACGACCGAAACACTGGACATGGCCATTGCAAAGCCAGCAAAAACTGGAGAAAGTAGCCAACCGAAAATTGGATAAAACAATCCTCCTGCAAGCGGAATGCCTATGATGTTATAGGCAAAAGCCCAGAAAAGATTTTGTTTAATACCTCGCATTGTTATCCTTGAAAGTTTTATTGCTTTTACAAGTTTTGAGATATCTCCATGCAAGAGTGTAATACCAGCGCTTTCAATGGCAACATCAATCCCCGTTGACATAGCGATACCAACATCAGCTTGAGCAAGAGCTGGCGCGTCATTTACTCCATCTCCAACCATGGCCACGATTTTTCCTTCTGATTGTAATTCTTTTATTTTGTTAAGTTTGTCTTCAGGCATAACTTCTGCCACTACTTCATCCCTCGGGGCTGAGGACTCGGGACGAACGTCAATACCGATTTGTTTTGCAATAAACTCCGCAGTATTTCTATCGTCCCCTGTAAGCATGACTATTTTTATTCCAAGTTTATGGAGATTTACTATTGCATCTTTTGTTTCAGTCTTGATTGTGTCTGCCACATATGCGATCCCGAGTACTTTTTCTTTTGTTGCTAAAATAACAGGAGTTTTGCCTTCCTTAGTATCTTTTACAAATGACTCTGTATCAAACGAAATGCCCAGATCTTTGACAAGTTTTGCATTACCGACAAAATACTGAACATTATTAATAATCCCTTTCAAACCCTTACCTTTAATTGCCTCAAATTTTTCCACAGAATAAATAGGAAGTTCTTTTTCCTTTGCTGAAGAAATAATAGCCAGAGCAATTGGATGTTCTGATTTTTTTTCTAACGAAGCTAAAATAGTAACAAGCTCATCGTCATTTAAATTATTTTCCCCTCGGGAAAAATTTTTGATTGATACAAGTTCAGGTTTTCCTTTGGTCAACGTCCCTGTTTTATCTACAACCACGATATCAACCTTTCCAAGTTTCTCTAATGTACCAGCATCTTTAATCAAAATGCCCTCTTTCGCTCCCTTACCTACTCCAACAATAATTGCTGTAGGAGTGGCAAGTCCAAGAGCGCAAGGACAAGCTATGACAAGAATGCCGACAAATGATACTAGGCCTAACGAAAGAGCTTGTGAGAAACCGAAATATGATGTCCCAATAAATAACCATGCACTCAAAGAAACAAAAGAAAGTGCCAAAACGATAGGTACAAATATGCTAGATATTTTATCAGCCAGTGCTTGTATTGGAGCGCGACTTCCTTGCGCTTCTTCTACCATTTTTACTATACGAGCTAGCATAGTTTCCGAACCGACTTTTGTAGCTTTGAAAGTAAACGAGCCAGATGTATTCATTGTTCCAGAAATCACATTGTCTCCAATGTTCTTTCCTATCGGCATAGACTCTCCTGTGAGCATTGATTCATCAACGTATGATGACCCTTCGGTTATAACACCATCTACTGGTATTAGAGCCGCTGGTTTTACAATAATCAAATCTCCATGAACAACTTGGCCAATTGGAATCTCGATTTCTTTTTGGTCTCTCACCACCAAAGCTGTCTTGGCCTGTAGATTAAGGAGTTTCTCTATGGCATCACCAGTTTTAAGTTTTGATCTTGTCTCAAGATATTTACCAAGAGCAATAAAAGTAATGACAACAATTGTTACATCGTAATATGTTTGATTTACATTTATGAAAGGTTTCAAAGTCTCCTGAAAAGCAGTTACTACAAAACTATAAAGAAAAGCTACGGAAGTACCGATACCAATAAGAGTATCCATATTTGCTTTTCCAAAACGTACAAAGCGATAAAACCCCAATAAATATGGTTTACCAACAATAAAAAGTGTGTAAGTGGCAAATATAGGCAATAAATGATGAAAAAACTCATTCCATATAATAGGCATTTCTGGGACTGTCTTGAATTGAATCAAAGTGTCCCAGCCCATTATAAAAATACTAAATACTGCAAGAGGTAAAGCAGACAAAACTTTTATCCTCATATCTTTAAGTTCAGAAAGTTTCTCAGCTTTTGATTGGTTGAGGCCTAAATGTGCCACATGTTCACTCTCTGACATATGCATTGATTGTGCCGTTGGGATGTTTAAAGAATATCCGAGTGGTTCGATTTTTTTAGAGAGATGGAGTGGATTTGTTTTGGATTCATCAAAAGAAACCTTTGCAGTCTCGGTGGCATAATTTACTTCTGCGTTATGAACACCTGGAGTTTTTTTGAATATTTTTTCGATAATACTTGCGCATGATGCACAATGCATACCCTTAACTTTATAAGTTTTAGTATTGCTCATATTATTTTCTTTTGAGTTTATAGACTTTTAGAATCTCTTCCGTAGCTTTCTTTTCATTACCATGCTTTATTTGGTGAACTACGTGTGTAGATATGTGATTTTCCAAAATTAAATCTTCAATACCTGACAAAGCTTCTTTTATGGCAGAAACTTGAGTAATAATATCTATACAATACTTCTCATTAGTAACCATAGATTGAACTCCTCTTATTTGTCCTTCAGCAATTTTCAAACGCTTAATAGCTTTATTTTTTATATCTATTTTCATATACAGACAATGATACCCCCTAGGGGTATTATTGTCAAAGCAAACTATGCATTATCTTTCAGTTTCTACTTTACCATCCTCTTCTGATGCTCTTCCGTATTCAATTCACCGCACTTTTTATACTTCTTTCCTGAACCACCCCAGTACCAGAGCACCGCAGTACTAGAACAAAGTTCAGTACACGGCAAGAAGCTCGGTACAGGACTTCGCTAACTTTTGTGATAAGGCGCGTTAATCATACCACATTGTTTGTATTTATAAACTTTACCTGTTTCTGGATTAATCGCTCCGCAGAAACACGGATCATTTCTGCCAATTTTTCCTTGCCCTGTAGCGTGCTGTGCTCTGCTACTGGGGTGACCATCTGGAGTTCTGCTGGATTCAGAGGCCTTTGGCGCTTCTGCCGTAAGCGCTTCAGCATCCTGTCTTGTTTCCACTAGTTTAGTTGGCGTATCAAGAAAAACTTTATTAGATTGTATTTGTGGAATCAATTTCAAAATCTCGTTACCAATAGAAATCTCCATTTCTTTGAAAAGTTTCAAGCCTTCACGTTTGTATTCGACCAGTGGATCACGTTGACCGTATGCGCGCAAGTTTACAGAAGATCTCATGTAGTCCATTACTTCTAGGTGCTCAACCCAGTACATGTCCATTGCCTGAAGTATTGCTCCACGAAGAGCATTTGTGTAATTTTGATCAATATTTTGCAACTTATCTTCCACGATTTTTCTATCTTTTTCTTCGGCGTTTTGCAAAAGTTCATTAACGTACGATTTTATAGTCTGACTATTGCCAATCAATATTTCTCTACGTCTTCCATACATTATTTTTCTTTGAAAATTTAGAACATCGTCAAATTCCAAAACATGTTTTCGTGCGTCAAAATTAAGTCCTTCTATTTTTTCTTGAGCACTTTCAAGAGAACGCGTGATCAAACGGTTTTCTATCGGCTCATCTTCTTTTATACCAAGCCGACCCATCATATTTTTTATTGAATCTCCGCCAAAAACACGCATCAAATGATCATCTAGAGAAACGAAAAACTGTGTTTCACCCGGATCACCTTGTCTACCAGATCGTCCTCGAAGCTGATTGTCTATTCTGCGTGCATCATGTCGCTCCGTACCAAGAACAAAAAGTCCACTGACAGATTTAACTTTTTCGTAGGCATCTATACTTCCGGGATTTCCACCGAGCTTTACGTCCACTCCTCGTCCTGCCATGTTTGTAGCAATAGTTACAGCAGATGGTCTGCCTGCTTGAGCAATAATCTCTCCTTCTCTTCCGTGATTTTTGGCATTTAATATCTCGTGCGGAACGCCTTCAGCTTTCAAATATTCAGAAAGCATTTCATTTTTTTCTATCGAAACTGTTCCAATCAAAACAGGCTGGCCATTTGCGTGACGTAACTTTACTTCTCGAGCAATTGCCTTGAACTTTCCATTTTCGGTTTGAAATATAAGATCGTTGTGATCAAGACGTGCGGTAATCTTGTTTGTCGGAATCGAGATAACGTGGAGACCGTAAACTTTGTAAAACTCTTCGGATGAAGTTTGAGCTGTTCCAGTCATACCAGAAAGTTTTTTATACAAACGGAAATAATTTTGGAATGTAACAGAAGCAAAAGTTTTTGATTCTTTCTGTATTGGCACATGTTCTTTTGCTTCTATGGCTTGGTGCAAGCCTTCGGACCATCTACGACCTGGCTGCAGTCGTCCGGTAAATTCATCAACAATAATGATCTCTCCATCTTTTACAACATATTCTTTATCCTTATGAAAATGTGCCGCCGCTCTGACAGCAGTTTCCAAATGATGAACATATTTTATTCCTTTCTCTGTATATATATTTTCCACACCCAAAAGTTCCTCAGCTTTGGTTATTCCAGAGTCAGTTAAGGCAATACTTTTAAACTTTTCATCTACAGTATAGTGCTCGCCTTTCTCTAGTTTGGTAGCAATTTGAGCAAAAGTATTATACAAATCCTCTGATTCTGACGTCGGTGCAGAAATAATCAGTGGAGTTCTTGCTTCGTCAATTAATATTGAGTCGATTTCGTCAACAATAGCGTAGTTTGGTTCACGCTGACGCAATCGTGACTCTTCATATTCAATATTGTCACGTAAATAGTCGAAACCAAACTCATTGTTTGTTCCATAAGTAATATCAGCTTGATATGCCTCACGCCGAGTAACTGGTCGGAGAAATTCATTGACCACTTTGAAAGAACCTACTTCATCTCTTTTTTTATCAAGCTGTTCATATTCTTTGGTATGAGTTGGATCATACAAAAAAGATTCATCATGATTTATAACCCCAACAGAAATTCCTAGAAAAGAATAAATCTCTCCCATCCAAACGGCATCACGCCGAGAAAGATAATCATTTACAGTTACAACATGAACTCCTTTTCCAGTCAGTGAGTTTAGATAAGCTGGAAGAGTTGCCACCAAAGTTTTTCCTTCTCCAGTTTTCATTTCAGCAATTTCGCCATGATGAAGGATAATTCCTCCCAAAAGTTGAACATCAAAATGTCTTTGATCACGACATCTTTTTGACGCTTCTCGAACGACAGCAAAAGCCTCTGGCAAAATATCTTCAAGAGTTTCTCCGGAAGACAATCTTTTTTTAAATTCTGTAGTTTTATCTTTAAGTTCTGCGTCTGACAAACCAGAAATAACGCTCTCTAGAGCGTTTATTTTGACAATTAAAGGCTGAATCTCCTTCAAAGTCTTACTTGATTCATCACCAAATATCTTGGTCAAAATTGACATAGATAGAGGATATTTTAACACAAAAACCCCGGTAGTAGAAGTTGTCATGGCAGGGATTACCCTGCGTGATACACATAATGCCAACTTCACTACGGGGCAAACCCGGTAGTGAGTTTGGTGTCATTTCATACGCACGGTAATCTGTGCAACACCAAAACTCTACTACTGGGAAACAAAAATCCGCACGATGGCGGATTTTTGGAAAAGTAATTTATTTATCTTCTTTTCTTTGATTTTTTCTTTGTTGCTTTCTTTTTCTTTGCAACTTTTTTCATTTTTTTCTTCATTTTATTTAGTGAGATTATTTTTTATAAAACTAAAAGTATTTTACGACCTAAATTTATTATAGTACAGAAAAAATAAATAAATGTTATTTTTAAGCAAAAGTGTGGATAACTTTTTTGTTTGAGACAAAAAAGAATTTTTAATTTAAAATTTTTAATTTTTAAAAAAGAAAACTATTGAGATTGGATTTGTTTTATATAACCTTCCCCTTCATCTTTGAAATTAGGATTCTCTTTTATCATTGCTTGAATAATATCTATAGCTTTTTGTTTTTGCCCGATTGTTGAATAGACGGAGGCTAAAGACAGACGATTATTTTTATCTGTAGGATTTTTTTGTAGTCTAGCGTTTAATATATTTATGACTGTAGTGTAGTCCCCAATATCGGCGTATGCTTTTATAATTCTGTTATCCCCAATCAGAGTATTTTGGTCTATAGTTTTAATTATTTGATTGAGAACAGAATTATTTTGAGTATATATAGCACCGACGGCATAAATAATTTTTGATTCTTGTGAATCTGGTTCGAGATCATAGGCTTTTTTGAAAGTTTCAAAAGCCTTTGCTCTATCACCTTTTCCAAGATATGAAGAACCAAGTTCAAAATATATTGTCTGTTTATTTGTAGATTCTTTTATTGCTCGCTCTAAATACTGTATAGCTAAATCAAACTGGCCAAAACGGTTGAAGAAACTCCCAGCAAAAACTAGATATCTTGCATCTGTTGGAGTCTGATTAATCTTTTCTTCTATTTTTGTTTTTGAAAAATCATAAAACTCCTGTTTTACACTATCTGGCGCTTGGGAAGAATAGATCTGTGAAGTGACCTGGAGTAGTTGTTCAACCGCCTCTGAATTGCCGAATGAGTTGTAATCAAAAACTTTTTTGAACAATGTAAAGTTTTTTTCCAAATCACCTTGGGTGGTTATGGCTTGTATTAGAGCTTTGTTTTCTTCTATTGCAGGAACGTTAACAAAATATATTGCAGTGCATGTGGCGACAACGGCAACTGGTAAAACAATGTAATGTATTACATCATTTGAAAAAATTTTTGTGTAAAACTTTTTTGTACTAACTTCATTTTCCGAACTAATAGAATGAACGAAAGCCAGAATTGAGAAGAATAATATGTAGCTTATAAGATTGTCGAAAACGAATATATTGTGAAATATATATGCTGAAATCATTCCAGTTAAAACACTTTTGGCAGGAATAGATAATGTACTTTTCTTTCGCCAGATGTAATAAAATAAGGCAAAATACATACTTGCGTAGGCCAAAAAACCAACTAATCCACCGGCAATAAGCCAGTCTAAAAATACATCGTGTGTTCGGTCAAACCACTGCTCTTGATTGTACATTCGTGGGTCATAATATTTATTGAAAACAAAGTTGAAACTCTCCTGCCCCCAACCTAATATTGGTTTTTCCAAAAATCCTTTTATTGCCATTGGCCAGACAAAATATCGTCCTTGGGTTTTTAACTCCTCTGGACCAAGAGAAGAAAATCTTGAAAGAACGGGGCTATTTTTTACAAAAGATGTATTCCTCAAAGATACAAACAACCCACTAAAAATGACTATAAAAATAATAACCCCATAACTTATTTTTTTAAGTAACAGATTTTCTTTTTCTTTCCAAACTATAAGTATTGCTGCAAGTACAAGCCCGCCAATAAGACCAAGGATAGCTCCTCTTGTTGCTGTGTAATATAGTATAACTGCTTCAAATAAGGCGATGAGACCGTATAGCCATTTCTGCCATTTTGGCTTACTAGAATCAACTAACATATATAGGCAAAGGAAAATGTGAATGACTAGATAAATTGCAAAATATGTAGCATTTCCAAATGTTCCATCGACACGAACTCCCCCTTGATTGATAGTAATTTTTCGAGCTAATTGTAAAACTCCATAGAAAGACAAGAGAACGCTAGAAATGATTGAAACATTGAAAAAGGTATTCCAATTTTTAAGATTTCTAAACACGGAAGAAGCAACGATATAATACAAAGCTAAATGAGCGATCAAAACAAAACCTTCCATACGCTCGTAGTTACTCCATAAACTTTTGTAAGAATTTACACTAAATAAATCAGCAACTAGAATAGCCAGAGTGAAAAATAGAACTGATTTTGTAATCCATGAAAATTTTGGACGATATTGTGCATCCAAAAAAGCCAAAACAACAAACGCCCCAAATATTATTTCTATAATAATCCTAAAGGTAAAACCTTTTCCCGAAATAAAAGGAAAAAACATGCCACTCGGAATGATAAATACAATAAACGGTACAGCAAAAAGTCCTGCCAAAACTAGATATTTAATTACATTTTTTGTCATTTGCATAACAACAAGTAGTATACCAACAAACTTTCTATACACAAAACCTATACTATCTTTATTTTTGGAACAGGTATGATAAATTTTACACCAGACTCTATTAAATCTTTTTCTTTCTTGAGAATGCTATCGGCGTAGTTCCAAGCCAAAATCAATATATAATCTGGTTTTGATTCAAGAAGTTTCTCTGGGGGATAAATGGGGATATGAACACCAGGCATAAAGAGTCCTTGTTTTATGGACGTTGTATCTATAATGTAATCAATGGTGTCCTTACCAATACCAAAAAAATTGAGAAACGTTGTTCCTTTTGCTGGAGCGCCATACCCTACTATCTTTTTACCATTTTCTTTAAGTGAGGCAAGAAGTTTTAACATTATATTTTTACTTTCAAGTACTTTTTTAGAAAAATCTGAAAAAACTTTGAATTTGTGTAGGCCAAGACTTTTCTCTCGTGCCAAAAATTTTTTGACAGAAGGTTTTGATTTACGATTATTTGAAACATAGATTCGAATGGATTCTCCTTGTATTGGGACTGTTTTGACATCAAAGACAGAAAGTCCGACAGATTCTACAAGGTGTTTCAGTGCGTGAAGTGAGTAATAAGAAAGATGCTCATGATACACCTGATCAAATGCCCTCTCTTCTACCAAATTTCGAACCCAATGAGTCTCAAATATAAAAACACCACCTGGTGTAAGGAACTCTTTTACCCCCTTAAACAAATCGATAACTGTGTCTGTGTGAGCAATAATGTTGTTGGCTGTAACAACATCTGCTTTACCAAAATTTCTAAGAAGATGATCCGTTACTAGTTTTTTTGAGAAAAAGTCGTTTACAGTTTTGATTCCTTTCTTTTTTGATATTTTTGCGATGTTTGTAGCTGGGTCAACGTTTAATACTCGAGAATCGTTTTTTAATTCATTGAGAAGTGTTCCGTCATTTCCACCAATATCAACCACTAAATCTCCAGATGACTTGATGAAGTTTTTTAGAATATCCTGAGCATATTTCTTGAAGTGGTCGACTGATGGGGAAGAAGCTGAGGTTATAAAATAATAATCACTAAAAAGCATCCTAGGATCAACTACATCAGAAACTTGAACGAGTGAACAATTTTGACAAAAATAAACAGCCAGAGGAAAGGTTTTATCTTTTTTATTTAGATTTTTCTTATTTACAAGAGCGTTTGCAAGAGGACTTTTTCCTAAATCCAAAAACTTCTTCAAATCTGAAGAATTACAAATTCGACATGTTGTTCTGTGATAATGTTCTTTCATGGAATTAATATTTTTTAACATACGTTGGCCACTCTTCTAATATATACTCTCGCACTGCCTCCTGCCATCCTCTTATAAGATCTATTTTTGAAGACAAACTTTCATTATTGTTGTTTGGCATACTTTCAGAATGAATATTGCTAAAGAAACTCGGGTCTACTTCTGTCACATTTGTTTTTGAACCAGTAATTTTTATAATCTCTTTTGCCACATCAAATCGAGATGGTGAACCTTTGTTGGATAAATGAAAAATTCCTGTGGCATCCTGGAGAATCAGTTTTTTCAGAGCACCAACAAGATCCTTACCATATGTTGGAGAACCATACTTACCACTAATAATCTTGATTTCGGACCCTTTTGTTTGTTCGATAATCTTTGCAACAAACTTTTTGTCTTTTTCTTGACCACCCCCAAACATCCAGCACACTCGTGCGATAATGTAGTCATTCAAAACGCTTTTTACTGCCACTTCTCCGAGAAACTTAGAACGTCCGTAGTAACTCTGTGGATTACATTCATCTGTTTCAATATATGGATCTTTTTTTGAACCATCAAAAACAGCTGATGTGGAAACATAGATAAGCTTTGCACCAATTTCCTTTGCTGCAAGCGCCATATTATAACTACCTATAGTATTTACAAGGTACGCGTACTGTGGGTCTCGCTCGCAACGACCAACGTCAGTTTCAGCGGCTAAATGAATAATGACCTTTGGTTTATGTTGTCTACACACAAACAGTGCATCATTTAAATCTGTAACATCTAGAGCTCGACGGTCAAGTTTGATACCAAAATCCACATAGCTGCCAACCATTCCGTTTCCCCCTGTAGTTAGTACTTGGGACAAGATAGCGTCTTCCTTGGTCTTCATAAGTAAAGCATATTAGCACCACAAACCTATTTTGACAAATCTTTAAAAGTAGGTAGTTTTGAGTCCTTTTCAGACAAAATAGGGTTTTCTACCCCCCAATCTATAGCCAAATCAGAGTCATTCCAGAGAATTCCGCGATCACTTTCTGGGTAGTAATACTCACTTACTTTATATAGAAAACTAGAAGTTTCACTCAATACGCAATAACCGTGAGCAAAACCTTTTGGAACAAAAAGCATCTTGCCATTTTCCCTAGAAAGCTTTTCTGCCACCCATTTTCCAAAAGTTTTCGAGTTGGCTCTAATATCCACTGCTACATCTAGAACTTCACCCTCTACACACCTCACAAGCTTTGCTGTTTCATGTGGTGGAAGTGAAAAATGTAATCCTCGCACCACACCTTTTGTTGAATACGAATGATTATCTTGAATAAAATCTTCAAAAATACCGGCATCAGCAAATTCTTTTTTATTATACGTTTCAGTAAAAAAACCGCGAGAATCAGAAAAAACTGTTGGCTCAATCATAATAACTTCTGGAATTGCAAGTGGTGTAAACTTAAATTTTGCCATAATTATATATTTAATAGATTCTTATAAATCCCCCTTTAGTGTGATACTATATCATTTATTATGGAAAAGGAGAAAAAAGAGATCAGAGAAATGTTTGACGCCCTTTCCGGAGCACCTACAGAGGTTTTACCTTCAAAATACTGGATTGAACTCAACCGAAAAAACCTAGAGCAGCTTGAGGAGCACGGGTATGAAAATTTCAAACAAACTATTGCACTCAACTACTTTACCTGGACTATGGCTGGACCCAGTGCACCACTAAGATACCTAGTAAGAAGTTTCCCAAAAGACAGACAGATTAGAGAACTTAGGAAAAATCTCTCCACGGGTATTGTTCTGGGTAATATTTTCCGTGTACTCTTTTTTCCAAAAAAACATAAATTCTTTACCTTGACACAATCACTTGCATATAACTATTTTAGCAATCTACTTTGGGATTTCACACAAAAAAATGATAAGGAAAACTTGCTTGATTCTTTGGACGAACCACTTGAGGGTAACCCCCCACAAATCTACCGTGGCAAGAAACTAATATCACAAGACCTAGCACATTCTGTATTGGAATATTATTCTGCAATAGAAAACGTAAAAGATAAAAAAGAAATAAAAACAATAATTGAGCTTGGTGCTGGATACGGAAGAACAGCGTATGTATTTTTGAAAACGATGCCAAAAATACGCTATATTATCGTCGACATACCTCCCGCCTTATGGATAGCTCAAAAATATCTTTCAGAGCAATTTCCAGAGAGAAAAATATTCAAATTCAGAGATTGGAATTCATTTGAAGATATCAAGGATGAATTCCAAAATGCTGACATTATATTCCTTCTTTCAAGTCAACTTGAACTACTTCCGTCTAAATGCACAGATATATTTGTTAACATATCTTCACTTCATGAAATGCGTATGGACCAGATAACGTACTACTATAAACTGATCGATCGTCTTACATCAGGTTATTTTTATTCTAAGCAATGGAAGGTTTCCGAGATACCGAACGAAAACGTGACTATCCGAGAAAGTGACTATCCTGTATACAAAAACTGGGAAAAAATCTACTGGCGAGAATGCAAAATTCAAATACGTTTCTTCGAAAGCTTGTTTAAGATAGAATAAACCCAAAAATAAAAAAATGAAAAAATATTTGCCAAATGTTACCCTTATTACTTTTGATTGCATAAATCTAAAAACAACAAAAGTTGCAGCGGACATATGCGAAAAAGAATTTTCTTTCGGTGCGGTGAAAATACTTTCATCTATTCCGGACAGTGATCCTCGAGTAATACAAGTCCCAGAAATTCTCAACGATTGGCAAAAGTATTCGGAATTTTATATCAGTGAATTTGCTAAACATGTAGAAACAGAATATGCCCTTTGTTTCCATCCAGACAGCTTTATAGCCAACCCTTCAGCTTGGGAAGATGAATTTTTAACATACGATTATATTGGAGCACCATGGTACCATCTCGGAAAAACACATGTTGGTGGTGGAGGATTTAGTATTCGTAGCAAAAGACTCTTAGATTATATTTCGAAAAATTACAAAAAAATCGGAGGGAAATTTCATCCGGAAGATTTGTGGATATGCGAAACGGCTAGACCTTTTTTGGAAAAAGAAGATATGACGTTTGCGCCAGTTGAAGTAGCGGAACGTTTTAGTATAGAAGGTGGAAATCACGGAGTAGTATGGAACGGGCAGTTTGGTTGGCACGGATTAAGATCCACAGATATCTCCAAATGGCTTTCTCAAAACCCTGAATACAAGGAAACTTTTGAGCAAAAATTAGATAATTTCGTGGATTTTATGAGGAAATACCCTGTCTACGACGGCACAGTTCAGGTTCTCGTCACAAAACCAGTTCAGGTTCCACACTACAAAAAACTTGCAAGTAGGGAGAAAAATTATGACTGTCGAATAGCTGCAGACTTGACAGAACTTATACCTGTCCTACCTGGTCACAAAATAGTCTACAGATTATTTCGTATAACTGTAGCCCAGGTCGGCGTTCCAACTTTTGAACGAACTGTAAAAAGTGTAGAAAAATTTTCATCAAAAAAAGAGTTGCATCAAAAACATCCTGACGTAGAGATTACTCCATCTTTTAGTCTGCCAAAATGGAAACAACGCCTCGGAAAAGTTTTTGGTAATATAACTTTTCCAGGCGATGCACCCTACACAATTCTGTGGTTTGAATAATATTTCTTCCCTATACTTTATAGCTTTTTTGTTATATATTGAAGCGGTACTCGATATGCAAAGCATCAGAGAAAAAGGCTTTCGTACGCTTAAGTGGCTTGAGCGTTACGCCAAGATAGATATGATCTACCTCGCTCGGGGTAGTTTTTGGTCAACAATAGGTCAGGTGGTCTCCTCTCTCGCCACATTTCTAATGGCTATTGCCTTTGCGCATTTCGTATCAAAAGAAGCTTATGGTCAATATAAATACATCCTATCTATAGGTAGTATCCTGGCTACATTTACAATGACAGGATTAGGGCTTGCCACATTTGAGTCTGTAAGTAGAGGATTTGAAGGAACACTCCACTATGCCTTCTGGCAAAATATAAAATGGTCTGTGTTGTTTTTCATTGGAGCTGCTGGTACCTCAATATATTATTTTGTGAACGGAAATGCATCGCTTGGCATATCGATACTTATCGTCGGATGTCTATGGCCAATTTTTAGTAGCACCAATTTTTATAGCTCATATCTGACAGCAAAAAAAGATTTCAGACGAATCGCAATATACTTCACAATAATTGGTAATCTTTTTCCATACCTTTGTTTACTATTGACGATAATGAGAACGAGCAACCCTGTTGTTTTAGTTTTTGTATACTTTGCTTCAAATGCACTCATCGGTCTTATTCTCTATCAAAGAATAGTAAAAATCTATAAACCAAATAATAAGGTGGATCCTAACATGATGACTTACAGTAAACACTTAAGTCTGATTAGTATTCTCGGTGGATTCTCTGACAACATCGACCAGATCTTGGTGTTCCATTTTATCGGTCCAGTCCAACTGGCAATCTACAACTTTGCTACTGCCATACCAAACCAAATCAAAGGTCCCATCCAAAACCTCGGTAATTTGATTTTACCAAAATTCACCGAACGTTCTGACAAAGAAATAAAAGCTGGAATGAGCAATAAGTATATGCTTTTGTTTATAACCAGTGTTGTTTTTATTGCTACTTATTGGATTACAGCTCCGTATATTTTCCAGATATTTTTTCCAAAATACATGAGTTCAGTTTTCTATTCACAGATTTTCTCCCTTTCACTTCTATATATGTTTTCTATACCAGCAAATGCGTATCTGTCAGCTAAGAAAAAAATAAAAGAACAATATATAAATAGTATTTCTGGAGTTATAGTACAGATGATACTTTTGACCATGGGTATTATGTGGTGGGGACTTATTGGTCTTGTCATTGCTCGAGTGATTATTCGTCTTGTATGGGCTATTATTGTGATTATACTTTATAATAAAGCCTCTATAAATCCTGAGCCTGTACTAACAAACTAAAAACAAATGCAGAAAATACCACTCACAACTAAAATCCAGAATGCCTATCGTATGCTCCGAAAACAAGGATTTAGTCCACTCTTGTATAAGACGTATAGATTTATATATCACAAAACTCAAAACCTCATAAGAAAGATCGGACTTTATGTAGGCAAAAATCCTGGAAAGGAGTTGCGAGAAGCGGCAAAAGAATATGGCCACAAAAAAACTCACCACCTTACATTTTCAATTATAATTCCGGTGTTGGGACAACATGATTTGGCACAATTTTGTATTAATAAAATTGTAAAACACCATAGCGAACCAATTGAAATTGTTGTGATAGACAATGGGGGTGATTTCAGACCAGAAACTTCGCACTTACCAGCAGATATCAAAGTAAAAGTGATTTGCCCGCCAGAAGGAAATATAAGCGTTTATCCGTGTTTCGATGTTGGTATGAAAAACACGGAGGGAGATATTATACTTTTTATTCACAGCGATATCGTAGTCGATGAAGACAACTTTGATGTTCTCCTAAAATATTTGTTTGCACGCGATCCGAAACTTGGTGTAGTTGGTTTTGTAGGTTCTGATGAAATAAACAAAACTGGTGGACGAGGATGGGGGACAACTTCAAACTTTGCCGCGAGAACATATAGATACAAAGACAAAAAATGGACTGGCACAGACGCAAAGGTACATGGTGAGCGTTTTGATGGACTGACCGAAGCAATTTTACTAGATGGATGCGCAATTGCCTTCCCTAGAAAAGTCTGGAATGAGATTGGTTATCGACCAAACTTCCCTATTAACCACTACTATGACCGACTTATTTGTCTTCAAGCAATAGAAAAAGGTTATACCGTGGCAGTACTTGGATTAGCCTGTGAACATTTAAGTGGCCAAACATCAACAGACGAAAAAATATATGCTGACTCTGCAAAAAAATGGTGTCAAGAACATAATATACCACCAGTAATGGACACGAATGGAAACATAAGCTGGAATATGAGTATTTGGACTGCAGCCAGAGAAGCAACACTGAAAGAGTGGAAAGATGATAAACATTTTATTCCTCGAAGAATAAGCTGGAAAATATGAACGACTCTAACGGGATGAAAAATATTTTACTTAGTATAGTTATTCCTACGTACAAGAGAGTAAAATTTCTTGAAACTATAGTTACCACTTTAGCTAATCAAATCAAAAGTGCTGGACTGGAAAACCTAGTCCAAATAATTATAAGCGATGATGCATCTGGCGATGATACAGCCACATACGTCAAACACGCTGACAACGAATATGGTTTTGTAGATGGATATGTCCAAGAGAAAAATCTTGGGGTTTCGCCAAACATATTATGGCTTATAGATAAAGCGATAGGCCCCTATGTTCTTATATGTTGCGACGATGATTTGCTTACAGATGGAGCACTGAAATATATTATTGATTGTATTAGAGAAAAAAAACCAAATATTATTTTGATCAACACATCAAATATGATGTCGCTTGATGATTCAAATAAAAAGTATGAGATCTCTCTACAAAACAGACTCAATATTACAAAAGATATCTTTATAGAAGATTTTGAAAGAGATTGTAACAAACTGAGGGATGTTAACAATTGGATTCATATGACAAACTTGGCTACAGCTGTCGTTTTTAAAAAGGATATATTTAACAAAGAACTTGAAACTACAAGAAAATACTTAAAACCAAAAAATGTGTATATATTTCAAGCGCCATTACTTATAGGTATTGGCAAATATGGAAAACTGCTTATTATCGGACAGTGTTTTGTACTTCATCGAAAAAACGAAACAAATTGGACACATAATATCCCACTCGATTTTTGGATAGATACATTTGACCCACCTGAAGTGGCAAAAATTATAAAAGAGTATTTACCAAGTGAATATAGAAAATACAGAAAACACTGGGCATCACTTCTCATGGGAGGACTCTTGCTAAAATCATTTAATGGGGTAAGGGTGCGTAAATTTTCGTTGAATGCACTTAGTATTTATTTCGATATTTTTCCAGAAAATATTCAGTTTTTAAGTATGATCATCGCACCAAAACTCATAGCAAACACATCAGCTTCACTCCGAAGATTCAAACAATTTTTCTAAAAATGAACCGGACTATTATTTTTCATTCACACATTTGAAAATGAGACGTTTCATCCGTTTTTTTAGGGATGGTAGAAAGAAAGCGGCTATTTGTTCAAAGGTGTGTATAGTTCCGTAGTAAAAAAGATTATCTGAACCCTTATATTTTACAATTTTAAAACCATTATCTTTTAGCAAGCTAGTTATTTCTTTGAACCTAAAGTAGTGATCCTGAACAGGTTGAAACTCGTGTCTATCAATATATGGTTTATAAAAATCATACTGAAGCCAATCTCTGTTTGGAACAGTGACTATAAATATACCTTTTGGTTTTAAAACTCTTCTCGCTTCCAAGACAGCTTTCTTATAATCGAGCATATGCTCAAGCGCTTCCGTCATTAAGACAATATCAAACGTATTATCTACATATGGTAAGTTCTCTGCATCTCCTTTTGTAATTTGTGCATTAGGATTACCTTCTCTTGCTATCTGGCAAAGCTTTTCAGAAATATCTAGACCAAAAAACTGCGTGCCAGACTGTGCAATCACACTAACTTTTTTAATCAGACTCCCACCCCCACAACCAATATCAAGGATCTTTCCGTGGTAGTTAGACTGCATAGCAACTACTCGAGTATAGAACTTACCAGTCATTCCGTGATGGATTTTATCAGCCACAGCATCATACCCCTTTGATATTTCTTCTTTCGTTATTTGTGTCATGGAACTTTATAATAACATTATTTAATAAAAACAAACTCTATCTCCTCAAATCCTCCGACCCAGAAACACCAGATACGACTACAAAAACTTGGAGACAAGTTCGCAAAGAAATTAATAATACTATTAGCTAACTTCGCAAAAAATAAAGTTACAGCACCAAAACCCATTTTCTGTGTGATATGCGGAAAGGCAAACCATTTTAGCCTTAAACTTTCTACCTGCAAATCAACTCCAAAGTATCCAACATCTGCATATTTTTTATTAAAATAGTTTGGAAAGGTAACATCAAAACCGTGTACATGTTCTGGATGAGCCATTCCCCGACTGAAATGCGGTACACGAATGATGATTTTACTACCTGGTTTAGAAATTCTACAAATCTCTCGCATAACTTCAAACGGTCTTTCTAAATGTTCAATAACATGATTTGCCTCCACCACGTCAAACTCATTATTTTTGAATGGATATGGGTAGACATTTAGATTATGCTCAACATCTGGCTTTACGAGTGAAAGCCAATCAACATTTATATATCCTTCTTTTTTTCTTCCTGAAGATCCGAGATTAAGTTTTTTAAGGTTTTCGGTCATTGTGACATCTATTGTAACCATTTTCTGTGCCATATTGCAAAGACAAAAAGAGTCCAGATTTGTTTCCGATTATCTTTTTTGCCAGAGAAATGTTCGTCTAATATTTTTTCAATATAATCATAATTAAACAACCCCATTTTTTCTACCGATTCTCTACCTAAAAAATCGAGTATGACAGGTTTCAAACCCCCACGAATCCATTCCGCTATGGGTACTCCAAAGCCTTTTTTCTTTCTGTAGACAATATTATCAGGCAACTTACCCCCCATAAGCTTTTTCAAAATATATTTCCGCTCTAGACCTCTTAGTTTGAACTCTATCGGCATATGGTTCGCCAAATCAACCACTCGAGTATCGAGAAACGGCGCACGAACCTCCAGAGAGTTCGCCATACTGGCCCGGTCAACCTTTACCAAAACCTGGTCCATCATATACATCCTCTGGTGAAGTAGGGTGACTTGATCAAAGAAATCCTGTGAATCTAGATGGGAGAGATACGTATCAATATCATCAAACTCATTTTTACTCTTGAGCTTTTCAGATATTTCTTTTTTGAAAAGATTTGCTCTATCTATATGACTAAAAGCTCCGAGCCATCGATCGTTACGATAATTTTTATTACCTTCAAAATCTTCTACAAACTTTTTGATTTTAAAGTCCAAACTCATATTTACAAACGATGTGGGAAGTAGTTTTACTAGTGGCTGTATAATTTTCGTACGAATTACACGTGGCACTTTTTCATACAGAGAAGCAAGTCGATGTGCAAGAAACGTATCGTAGCCGAGAAAAAGTTCATCTCCCCCGTCACCACCGAGCGCCACTGTAACATTTTCTTTGGTAAACTTAGACAAAAGGTATGTCGGGATAAGAGATGAATCCGCCATTGGCTCATCAAGTATTTCCCCTATTTTTGGCACGAGAGAAAGACTGTCTTCACTTGTTAGTATTTTCTCATAATGTTCTGTACCCAGGTGTTTACTTACTTGCTTTGCGTAGGAAGACTCGTCAAAGGAGGTTTCCTTAAATCCTATGGAAAAGGTCTTTATTTTGCCTTCTGGCTTGTTCTTTTGTGCCCTAGAAGCATAGTAAGCCACCGTACTGCTGTCTATTCCCCCAGAGAGGAAAACACCTATAGGAACGTCGGAAACTAGCCTGTCCTCGACAGACTGCTCTAGGGCCTTATCTAGAGACTCCAGAGACTGTTCGAAAGAGTCAGACTTTGGTAGAAACTTTGGCTCCCAAAAAACCTTTTTCAGAGTTTCTTTTCCATCCCAAGTCAGATACGTTCCTGGTTCTAATTTATATGTATTTTTAAAAATTGAATGCGGAGTTGGTACATATTCATATGTTAAATATTTATTGAGTGAAACTAAATCAATTTCTTTTTCAAAAGATGGGTGCTTCATGAGTGCTTTTAATTCTGAACCGAAAAGAAAAACTTTATCATTTTTATACCAATATAATGGTTTTTTACCCATTCTATCTCTAGCTAAAAAAAGTTTGTTATTTTTTGAATCAAACAAAGCAATAGCAAACATTCCTTGAATTTTAGAAAAAACTTCTTCTCCATATTCTTCATATAGACGAAGAATAACTTCTGTATCAGTACTACTTTTAAAGGTATGTTTTTGTTTTAGTGATGTTTTGAGTTCTTTATAATTATATATTTCTCCGTTAAAAATAATTTGAACTGTCTTGTCTTCGTTTGACATCGGCTGATGACCTGCAGAAGTCAGGTCTATAATAGAAAGTCTTCTTTGAGCCAGACCCATATTTCCTTTTACGAACAAACCTTTATCATCTGGTCCACGATAAGAAATAGCATCTATCATACTGTCTAGGACTTGCTCATCTCCTTTTCCCCAATATCCTGCTATTCCACACATAGTATGTTTTTAATATAGGTTCTAAAAGTTAATAGTTTCGCGCACTTGATAAGGAGTTTTATTTTGTGACTCGTAGTAAACACGCATAATCATTTCAGCTATCACTCCCATAGTAATTAAGACCACCCCAACAATAATAAACAGTGCTGAAAATACAGGAAGTGGTGTAGTAACAAAATCTCTTAAATGCACTATTTTAAGAAAAACAGACCATAGACCTGAAAAAATTCCCAAACCCAAAGATAAAAATCCTATCCCACCAAAAAAGTGCATAGGCTTGTCCATATATTTAGAAAGAAACTTCACAACAATTAGATCAAGGATTACATTAAAAGTCCTCCCAATACCGTAATTAGTTTTGCCAAATTTTCTAGGACGATGATTAACAACGATTTCTGTTATTTTTCCTCCATGCCAAGCCGTGTAAGCTGGAATAAATCTATGCATCTCACCATACAAAATAACGTCTTTTATTATATCACTCTTGTAAGCTTTCATTGAACAACCATAATCATGAATCTTAACCCCTGTTATATAACGAATAAGTCCGTTTGCTAAAACTGATGGGAGACGTCTGCTTAGAACAAAATCTTTTCTATTTTTTCTCCAGCCGGAAACTACATCAAAACCTTGATCCAACTTATCTAGAAATCTGGGGATATCCTTGGGGTCATTTTGTAAATCTGAGTCCATTGGAATTATAATTTCACCTGTTGCATGTTTTATGCCCGCAGACATCGCAGCTGTTTGTCCGGAATTAAATCTAAAGTTTATGACTTTGATACGTCTATCTCTAAAAGCAAGCTCCTTTAAAACTTCCAGACTTCCGTCTTCTGACGCATCGTTGACCCAAATAACCTCGTATTCTTTTTGGAGACCAAGAAAAACCTCTTTTAGCTCCTCGTGCAAAGTAGGAATGCTTTTCTCTTCATTATAGACCGGCAGGATAACGGAAATTTTCATAACTTTATTGTTTGAATCGTATAATATCGAATCGAGAACCTTTGGAGACTACTTCACCCTTCTTTTCAAGTGTAGAAATAATCGGTGAATCAATATTGAGGAAAGCATAGCGTGCCCCGACCTTTTTGGCAAAAGCTGTTAATTCGGCGACATCACCAAAATGTAACGCATGTTCTTGCTCTAGATAAGTTTTATACCACCACACAAGCTGGTTTTTACCTGAAAGCAAGTAAATGGTACCTTCTTCAAACGTTGTATACAGTCGGCTCTCACACCAATAACGCAGTGTAAAATCATCATATAAAATAAGATCGTTTCTGGTGATGCCTGATTGTGTAATCTGATCACACAAAGCCGGATAAACTTTTGTGCCGTCAGAATAAACATCCTTTGCTTTCTGGAGGAAGGCCGGAATGTACTCTCTTTGATATCCATAGTATCCAACAGAAAACTGAAATACTTCAAAGAAAAATGTGGAGCTAACGATGCCTAAAATAAGTAAAATGGTAAAAAGAATTTTTCTTTTTTCTTTATACTGCTCAAGAAACACAGTGACTGCAACTCCCCATAAAAGGAAAATCCCAAGATAATAGTACCTGAAAAAACGACTTGTTTGCTGGAGTATATACGGAAAATCAAACTTTTGTACAAGCCAAAGCTGTAAAGCCGGAAGAGAGAAAGAAAGAAAAACAGAAACAATAATAACAAAGAAACTAAAATTGGATATAAAGTGTAACAAACTCCCTTTCACAATTTTCCCTTTGCGAATATTGTAATACACATACACAACTGCAACCCAGAACAAAACGTTGATAATAGAAAATTGAACTATGTATGAGGCGCTTGTTGGAAAAAAATCAAATCCTATTCTATATAAAAGGGCAGTCACATATTCATGAGCCGAAGCCGTTGCAAATCCAGATTTAGTTAGACTTACACCCCTAGAAACAGTAAAAATCTTTATCAATAAAAAAGAAGCTCCTAGAGAAAAAGAGACGATACTCCAAAAAAAGTCTTTTAGATCTTTTTTGTAATTTTTATCAATAATTGCCCAGTACAATATAGTGAGAAAAAGAACACAGTTAAAAAATATGAGACTGACAGGGTGCATGTATGTCGAAAGACCAGATACAAGCATAACTGGCCAAAGTGATTTTTTTTCAAATCTTCTTTGTAGAAACCAGCTAAGCACAAGCCACATTATTGGAATGGCCAAAGCACTACCGAGCACATCGTCAGGAGTGATTGCAGCAAAAATACCACCAGATATCTCACCTCTCGGCATCAAAGCCACAAGTGCAGTTAAAATAGCGACGCTTCTAGGAAATCGCAACATTCTAAAACCTATATATGCGCCATACCCAATACCAAACACAGCAAAGAAGAAGATGATGAGTTTGCCAGTATAGAGAGAAAAATGATTTGTCGTGATAGAAAGAAGATTTGTGTAGAGATATGGTTTGAAATCGAGGTTAAGGAGAAATGCTCTGTCGGGATACGTAGGGTCGGTAGCTACTTTATTTCCAAGAAGACTAACGTATGTATCACCATGAATAGTGAACGGCAGTGTGAACGAATACAAAAGCGCGAGAATAGTAACACCAAGAAATAGCAGAAAGACGAGTATTTCTATTTTATTTGTTTTCAAAAAAATCTTTGCTTTTTCAATATATATTTCCATCAAGATTGTATTAGAGCTTAATTATTTTTTTTATCTGATTTTTTAGCATAGCTAGTTTCTCAAAAAAAGCGAAGGTATTACTTTTATATATATGTGTATATTCTGGCATTGTACCACCTCCAAAAGATAGTTTAAAATCAGATATCCCAGCTTTCTTTGGGTCTACGAGATTGACTGATCCAAGGTCAAAAGATGTAAAACCTTCTTTCTTGCCCCATAAACAAATCTCCCACATGATTCGCCTTGTACTCCAAGCGGTAAGTTTATATAATTTTTTATCTTCGATATCAAGTCGTTTTGAAAAAATAGTTATTGTACGAATGTAATGTCCACTTTCAATAACAGATACACCAGAAATGGGGCTGTCTTTATAGTAGGCAGCAAACAAACGAAAACTTTTGAAATCCTTTCGAGGCATTGGCACTCTGTTTTGAGAATATTCAAACTTCTTAAATAACTCGTACCATTCATCTGTTGGTATCGCTATAGAATCAAATCTCAAGTCTGGATTATTCTGTGTTCTACGTATGTGCTTTCGCGTTGTTTCTCCGAATGAATCAAAAATATTCTGCTCCTCTCTCATAAGATCAATTAATGCAATAGTTTTTTCTTTCACTCGAAAACCAACAAGCAACATTTTTTTATAAGACAAAATATCAATCGCTGAATATATTTTACTTGCCACGACCTCTTTCACCAGAGAATCATCAAGTAAAACAATTGCTTTTTTAAACCATAATTTATTTTGTGTAATTAACATATTAGATATTCATATAAAGTTTTACAGCAAAACTAGTTAGTTTATCTCCTGAATTTGGTTCAATTCTTTTCATTTTATAAGGATCATTTAAAACATCATCAATTTTATTCCAACCACTTTCGGTCGTCATACCATAAAAATATCCTGTTGACTGTGCAGCTTTTTCTACACCTATATTATAACGACCGTAAGGATAAGAAACTGTAAAGACAGGTTGACCAATTTTTTCTTCTAATATTTTTTTTGATTCTGAAAGTTCAGCCAGAAGTTCATTGCCTGATAATTCTATGAGTTTTTCATGTTTTACTCCGTGTGATCCAATTTCAAATCCCCCATTTTTTAAATCATTAACTTCATTCCAGTCTAGAAAAATGCCGAGTTTTTCAGGTTGAATTTGTAAAGCATATTCTTTTTCTAAATCTTTTATCTTTTTGTCCCTTTCCGCCATTGACATCTTTTTTAACTCCAATATTTTTTTCTCGACTTCAAAGTTCTTTAGACCACTCCTAGACATTATATGACGAACTTTTAATGTCCAGAGAAAATGAGTGCGCTCAATAAGACCTGTTGTTACAAAAACAGTAGCTGGAATATTGTGTTTTTGTAAAATAGGAAGAGCGTTAACAAGTATATCTTTAAACCCATCATCAAAAAATATAATTGTGGCTTTTTTTAATTTTTTTGTATTTGGGTCACTTAAATCTGAAAAGTTTATAAAAGTATGATTATTTTTTTTCATAAAAAGTATCTGCTCTTCAAAATCTTCAACTTTTATAGAAATATTTGAGTAAAGTTCTCTGTGTAATTCTTTTTTATTTTTATCACTCCATACACTATGATAACCAACACAAAAAAGTTTAGATGAGTGTATGCTACCAAAAAGCTTGGCTAGACCAGAATTATAGGCTGTAGCAACTACCGCCTTTTTGACACTTTTTATGATTAATGTTCTCATTTTATTGATTCTAGAATTTTCCTTGCTCTTTCTTGCCATGTATAACCTTTTACTGCTTCGAAAGCTTCTGTAGAATAGACCTCTTTTTGACCTAACTCTAGGAGACTCTCTATGCCAGAAGAAAGCCCCTCGGAGCTCCCTGGGGCGATTAGGAGAGCTTTTCCACTCCCTAATATGTCCACCAAACTGGGTAGAGAAGTCGTTATTATAGGCCTTTTAGAGGCCATGTATTCAAATATCTTCATTGGTGACATATAGTAGCTATAATGCTGGTTTTCTGGAAAAGGTGCAATCAGAATATCAAAAGCTTTGAGATAAATTGGAATTTCCTGGTGTGAGACCCTCCCAGTAAAAATAACTCTATTTTCTAAACCTTTATCCATTGCCATTTTTTTGTAATAATTGATATCATCTAGACTACCACCGACCAAAATTAGACTGGTATTTTCATCCAATCTTTTCATAGCCAAAATTGCCGTATCAATTCCCTTTTCCATACCAAGAGTACGCAACATTCCAACGTAACCAATTAATTTTTTATTTTGAGGAAGAGAAGTTTTTTCTCTAGCCTCTTCCTTTGAGACTGAAATGTCAAAAAGCTCTAGATCTACTCCGTCAGGAGAAACTATTATTTTTTCTTTTGGAATTCCCAGATCAACTAAATTTTGTTTTATAAAAGGTGTCAAGACAACCAAAGCTTTGGCTTTTTCCCAAATCTTTTTATGAAATTTTCTTGTTTTTTTAGGCAAAGAATGGATTTCCAATACAAAATTTTTAAAAAAAAGTCCTACCATCTGTTCGCGAGTATATAAAATATCGTACTTTTTAGAGGCAAGATAACTTTTTACTGAAAGAAGAAAAGACAAAGTTTGTATCCAAAAGAAAATACTTCTGTTGTTTAGAAAAATAAGATCAAGACACAAGATTTTCTTTATGGAAAAATTTTTCTCTATTCCATAATAAGAAAAAGGGGCTTCTCTAATCCTGTTTACTCGCCTAGGCACTAAAAGCTCTACTTGGAGTCCGTTTTGAGTAAAAGCCCTACACATACTCATAACCTGAAGTCCGTGTGCAAGTTGGGTCGGCATTCTGCTATTTGAAATATAGACTAATTTCCCCTTCATGTTGTTAAGTTATTAACTTTAGTTTACCTTAAATACGAGAATATTTCCTATTTTTTTTGTTGACAAATTTAGTATAAGGTAGTATAATGTACAAAGGAGGACGCCTTGCAAACATACACGCACTTGGTTATGGGAACAGCGATCGGCGGAGCAGTTTTACTGGCCTCACATGACCCAGTCTTGGGACAATGCGCCCTTGCTGGAACTGTCATGGGCAACGTCACGCCAGATATTCCAACATTTGGACAGTGGGCGTTGGATAAGTTTTATTACAAACGTCCAGTCTTTTCAGGAGGAGAAAACCAGCCGTTCTTTCTTCTGACAAAGGAGACCAGTCATTCGTTTGTTATAGAGCTACTACTACTCATCGGTCTTCAGTATCAATCGGAGCCGATCGGAACCTTCTTTGTCGCCCTTTCGCTCGGGATGATCCTGCACACATTCATAGACTGCCTGACGCACTGTGATCCGATCTGGAACTCGACGGATAACAGTTGCATCTGGCCAATCTACCCGTACTTCACAAAGCTCAAGCTCGGTGAGGTCATGGGCATAGAGGACTACAGATATAGCGCTGGAGAACTTTTCCATCTCAAACCATTTGAGAAGGTGGTTTTAATCGCAAGTGTTGTGATCACGATCGCAACATTTGGAGCGTATTTCCTGAGTGCCCAGCTATTCGCTAGTAGCTGGGCACTTTTTTATTATTTTATTTTATATATTATCGTGTCCCCAAAACGCGCTACTTCTTTTATAAAAGAAAAAGAATTAAACTTTTCTTCCAAAGAAGTGTATCTTTTGTCGCTATTGTCCAAAAGAATATAATCAACAGAATAAGTTTTCAGAGCTTTTTCAAAACCCATTTCTTTATTTTTTTTGTAGATTTGGAATACTCTTTTTGGATAACTTTCATCCATAAGAATATTTTCTGGATATTGTTTTCTTGTAATAAGTTCTAAAATCTTTCTGCGCACTTCTTTGTTTTGATATGAATCAATGAATTTATTGGCCCATATTTCACGACTAGCTTGTGTCACCCTACTTTCTGTCTCATCGTCAAAGAAATGCTGAATTGCCCATCTGTTTTCAAGTTCTAAATCCGACATCATTGTTAGACTTGCATTTGGAGCAAAATACAGATTATCGCTGGTATATATTGGTATTGCCCAGAAATAGTTCTCTCCGAGTGCATAGACCGCTGAATCTGGTGGAGTATTTTGACTAAGCCACTGTGTCACTCTACCAATATCTTGTAGTTTAGTTATATCCACCGGTTTATATATATTTCTGATCACCGCTATAGCTTCTCCTTTTTGTCTGTTGCCAATGATGATACACAACAAAACTAAAGTTGTTACACAGATAATGCTCCATAATCTACGCACACCTTCTCTACACACTGTATGTATAGTTACACTAGCTATGAGAAAAATAAACAAGACCATAACTGGATAAAAATGCGGAGGAAACTGCAAAGTTTTGCCAGTTATAATATTTTGCCAATTAAGAATAATTCCAGAAAGTATAAGTGCTGGAGCGAAAAGTACAATATTACTAAGATATTTTTGGTTCAATTTCCAAACAGCAAAAGCTAGTGGAAAACAGAGTATTATTAAAATTATCTGGAAATAAGAACCGGGAAAATGCGTAGCAAGAAATCCAAACCGTTCGTTTGCTTCTATAAAAAATGGACTTGATGCAAGAAGTTTTGCGTTATAGAGAAATGGTAGTGTACATATTCCTGCCGGAATAAAAAACCATAGCCAGTTGGTAAGCCAATATCTCCACTCTTTTTCTTTCAGAGCAATGGAAAGTGTCCAGACTGTATAAACCACTCCAAGAGTCATCCAATAAAAAGGATAGGCGTAGACCAAGACTCCAAAGCATCCGGCGAGAGCAAGATTCCAAAGAATTATTTTCTTTTTAGGGAAAGTATTAGTAGCAATGATCCAAATACATTGAAATCCTAGCAAAAGAAAGATAAAACCAAACTGTGGGTTTATTGGTCTTCCAAAAGATCCAAGAAAAAATAGAAAAAATAAACTTGAAAGAGCAAGGGAAATCTTTTTTGACTTGGTTTGCATCCATATTAAAGAATACAGAATGAGAAATGAGATAAGCGGTGTAAAAAAGTCATTGACAACTGCCTCTGTGGCAACAGAAACATGTAGAACTTTTGCTATGCCCGAATAAACTACCTCTGGAAGCGGTGGTTGTAAATATGGTCCAGCCTTATAATCCTTTATATATGCATTGGATAGATTGGTATGTCCGTCGTACGCTTCGCGAGTCATCGTCAAATACACATCCTCATCATCATTGAACATTGGGTAAATACCCTTAAATGTATTTGGGGTAAGTTTTCTAATAGATACAAGAGTCGGACTCACAACCAAAACACCAATGATAAATGCGAGTAATAGAGCTATCCAATGTTGCCGTATGAGTTGTTTTATTCTATCCATAATTATTTTTTGCGACCGATATAATAAAAACCATATGCAATATTTTCACTCGTTGGATATCTTGCAATAAGATAGTCAAGGTAACAAAGTGGAGCAAACAAGATTAAAAATGTCATAAAAAGAACTTGGTGTATTGTTTTAGAACCAAAAGAAAATAATGTTGCAACAAACTCTGCCAAAATATAATCTAGAGCAGCGCCTGGCCCAGACCGCACACCAGAATTAACTTCTTCAAAATTTTTTAGTTGTTCCTTTAGTCCCATTTTACTCCATCTATAATAGTCGTTTGGTGAGGAATGGAAACTAGCTACAAAAGGAACTGATACATATACCGTGCCACCGGGTTTCGTCACTCTCTCAATCTCTTTTACAATCGCTTCTGGATCTGGAACGTGTTCCAAAACATATTCACACAATACTGCGTCCACTTGGGCTGCCGCAAAAGGCAGATTGCTTATGTCTGCAACTATGTGAACATTTTCAAATGGATAAAAATCAATATTTACAACATCTTCTCTGACTACTGTTACTCCAGAACCTAGATTTATTATGACTTTGCCTTTTGGTATTTCTTGTATAGATTTTTTTGAACTTTTACCAACAAAAGATGCTCCTACAAGATGATAAATAATAAAAAAAAGTCCAGGAAACTTTTTTAAAAAAATTTTAATCTTGTTTACAAATACATCGTTGGAATCCTCGTTAAACCCGATGCTCGGTTTTTCAACAAAATATATTTTCCCTTCATGAAACTCTGGCACTTGAGAATTATCTTTGAGAATAATTCCATGTAGGACATTTTTCTGGGTAGTGGTTACAGCAAGTTTATCTATATATTCTCGGAAAAGTTTTTGTGAATTATTTTCCATGTGTATAAATATCACGAACAAGATATAGTGGACGAGCTTTGTTTTCTATATATATTTTAGAAACATACTCTCCAACCACTCCTAGTGAAAGGTTTTGAATGCCTCCGAAAAAAAGTACGATGAGTGCAAGAGATGCCCACCCAGGAATACCCAAGTGCCAGTAGAACTTTCCAAAAAACACAATCACTGTACAAACGATAGACAATATAAACATAAAAAATCCCAAGACAGAGAGAAGTCTTATTGGTTGTGCCGTAAAAGATGTTACACCATCAATAGCAAGTGATAAAGATTTAGAAAAGGTAAACTTACTTTGACCAAATTTTCTTTTGGTACGAGCGTAGTATACACAAGCATATCGTGGTTCTATTTCAAAGATGAGTGATCGCAAATAGCGCACTCGTTCTGGAAACTTTTTGAGGTCATCTATGATACCGCGACTCAGTAAACGAAAATCGCCGTGGTTATATACAGATTTCACTCCAATTTTTCGAAGGATTTTATAATATGTTTCTGCAAACAAACGTTTGAAAAATGTATCTGTGCTACGGTCTTTTCGGATACCGAGCACCATCTCAAACCCCTCATGGTATTTCTGTATCATTTCTTCTATTTTTTCTGGATCATCCTGTAGATCAGCGTCAATACTTACCACAATATCCCCTGTCGACTCGAAAAGACCAGCGGTTAACGCCGCCTGAAATCCAGAGTTTTTTCGGAGATTTACTATCGAAACATTTTTATTTTTGTTATAAATCTTTTTCAAAATATCAAATGTATCATCTGTAGACCCATCGTTTACAAAAAGCAACTCATAGTCAGCTATGAGGGTTTTTTCTTTCCAAGAGTTACAAAGCTGCTGTAAAATCCTGAAACTACTTTCTGTAGTCTCACTCTCGTTATAACACGGCACAACTATTGATAATATTTCTTTTTTCATGTGTGTTTACGACAAACTATTGTCTGGCTCAATCCTCCTCCAAATACATTGGAAAATGCAAATATAATAGCTACACCAGCTAAGTAAATTTGCCTTATAATAGCACGATTTTCAGGTAAATCAACTGCTTTTAAAGGGAAATTATGAATCGTGTGAGAAGTGATTTCAAAACCGTTTTGTATGACTAACTGGGATAGTGATTTTTTTGTATAGTGTTGCAAATGATGATGGTCATATAAACGATCAAAAACTACTCGAACACCAAATATTTTTAAAAATCTTGCTAGATAATGTATAAGTGCACCACTGTTTATTGTATTAAGCACCAATACTCCGTTTGGTTTTAGTATATCTACGATCTTGCGCATAAAAAGATTTGGTTCTGTAACGTGTTCAACAACCATCGTGGAAACAACAAAATCTTTTCTGTCTGGAAAATCAATATTCATAAAATCTCCTTGGATAAAATAAATCCCATCGTATACGTTTTTAGTAGGATCTATACCGTATAGTTGTATCTTTAATCCAGTATTTTTTACATATTTCAAAAAATCACCTTTTCCACAACCAACATCTATTAGTGATTTGCCTTGATTATTTTCTAGATCAAGTTGTTTTACGATTTTTCTAAACAACCTTACATCAGGATGTTCAAACCAGTTTTTGTGTTTGTTATTATAATATTCCTCTGTATAAGGTGTGAGTGGATTGCCTGTGATAACAGTAAAAACGTGAGTACATTTTAGACATTCGTATACACCGATCTCTCTATCCCTAATTTTAGTATTTTCACTATTACAGATTGGGCATTGATTTTTCATATTTTATTTATATAGTTCCTCTGTCTTCTGAACTGTTCCAGCCCAAGTAAACTTTTTTACGCGCTCAAATCCTTTATCTATATTTTTTTCTCGCAACTCTTTATCCGTAAGTACTTTATGCATCGCTGTGGCTATTTCTGTAATATTCAGTGGGTCAACTAAAAGCGCTGAATCTCCAGCGATTTCAGGCATTGAAGTGATGTTTGAAGTGACCACTGGCGTACCAGAGCCCATCGCCTCCAAAATAGGTAGACCAAAGCCTTCGGAAAGAGATGGGTACACAAAAAGATCTGATGCGGAGTAAATAGCGTTCAAATCTCCGGCGTCAATAAAACCAATAAAGCAAATGTCTTTTGAGAATAGTGAACTTTTTGCCTGCTCGAATTCATCTACACGGTTGGGTACAGAACTGCCCACAATAACCAGTTTCTCTGTATGAGAACTGTATTCTGTTCTCATACTATCATAAGCTTTTATAAGATTAACTATGTTCTTGTGTGGAACAAGACGTGAGACATCTAGTATAAATGCACCGTTTACTCCATATTTTTTTGAAACTAATTCTTTAGCCTCATTTTTAGGAATAACTGTATAGTTTTCAGCACCTCCGAGGTAGATAACCTTTACTTTACTTTCGGGAAACTTGTAATACTGCACTATCTCAACCTTGGCATCGATTGAATCAGCAATAAACACTTCTACGAACTTCTGAAAATGAACTATAACAAAGTTAAAAACTGTACGAGAAAAAATAAAGTACTGTGGAGCAGAGATATCTCCAGCGCCGTGTACCGTGACAATTATTTTTTTTGCAGGAACAAACCAGAAAAAAGGGTAAAGTCTTGGTTGGAAATAGTGAACAACATCGAACTTATTGTTTCTATATTTCCAAAAAAATATAAATTGTGACACAAACCTAGAACCATATGGAAGTTTTATTTTGGGTATTAAAATTTCGTTGGCTTTTTTGTACAACGGATCATCTACTTTGTCGTAGTGAACTAGATAGTAATCACACTTTTGGTTAGTTAGAAGACCTTCTATAAGTTTCCGTGCATAGAGAGCAGTTCCCTTTGTCCGACGGTTGTCCATCGAGTAGCTCATTAAAGCAACTTTAGGTTTGTGAATTGTTTCTTCCATATGTCTTACCAGTAATGTTTTTTATTCTTTTTGTAATACGCAACAGTTTTATGAATGCCATCTTTCAAACTTACTTTTGCTTGCCATGATGTGTCTCGCTCAATTTTGGAAGCATCTGCCACGTAACCACCCGTTTCATTTTTTTCATAATTATCTGGCCATGGAACATGCTTTTTTGTTCCAGATGGTACTTCAGCTAAAATAGCATCAACCATTTGAACAAAAGTTACCTTTTCTTTTGTGCCAGCATTATAAATCTCCCCTGATTTTCCACTTTCTGCCAATTTCAAAAATGCCGAAACAATATCATCTATATATAGATAATCTCTATCCTGTTTTCCATCACCAAAAATAGTAATCGGGTTAGATTCAAAAGCTTGCCTGATAAACCACCCCACTATTGAGTACTTACTGTGTTTCATCTGTTGCCGTGGCCCATATGGATTAGGAATACGTAAAACAATAGTATCTAGGCCGAAAGTATCGTGATAATACTTATAATACTTTTCGGCGGTTAGTTTATGAATTCCGTATAGACTAAGTGGATTTGTTGGATGATCCTCTGAAACAGGTACTTTCAAAATCTTTCCGTAGACCATACGAGATGAAGAAAAAATGACTCGACACTTTGGTGAAACAGTACGAACAGCCTCAAGAACGTTCAAATGTCCACGACAATTAATTTCCAAATCAAGGAAAGGTTCTGTCTTGGAATCGATATAGCTAACCTGGGCAGCTAAGTTGAAAACTATATCCTGATCTTTTACTAGTTTCATCATCAAATCTCCATCACGAATATCTCCATCTACAAAAGTTATCCTATCTAAAATACTTTCAAGGTTAAACATATTGCCGCCATATAGAGGTAGTAGAGGATCAACCACAGTGACTTTTGCACCCAAACTGACTAAAGCGTGAGCCAAAGAACTACCGATAAACCCAGCCCCACCAGTAATAAGTACGTTTTTATCCTTAAATACTCTTTTTTGTATACTTTTCATATCTTTCTAATTATAACCTATTTTAGAGCTTCCCTTTCTATTATTTTGACATTTGCTTCAATTGAAAATTTTTTCACCTGTTCAAGTGCTCCACGTGAAAGCTTAGTTCGCAATTGTGTATCTTTCATAACAGTACTTAGAGCCGAAGCAAGTTTCTCCGAATCACCAGAACTAACAACTAGACCACTCGTGCCATTTATAATAGCTTCTCTTGAGCCACTAATATCTGTAGCTACAATAACTGAACCAGAATCCATAGCCTGAAGGAGAGCTATGGACAAACCTTCCCATAAAGAAGGCAAGACAAAAGTATCACTTATAGCAAGAATATTGTCCATCGAACTTAACCCCATTAATTTTACTTGGTATTCCAAACCTAGAGAAATAATTTGCTTTGAAATCTCTTCTTCTAGAACTCCCTGACCAAAAATAAGAACTTTGAAATTAGAAATACCTTGTTTTTTAAGTATTTGAGCTGCTTCTAATAGATACTTGTGACCTTTTTGGACTATAAGTCTGCCGGCTGTAACAATATAAAAAGAGTCGGTAGGTAAGGCGAATTCGGTCAATACTTTATTACGATTTTCTTTAACTTTAAAAAGTTTTAGAGGAATGGCATTATAATTCAAACAAAATTTATCCTTGGATAGGTGCTCCTGCTCTGCTGTAAATTCTAGAACTTCAGAAGAACTAGCAAATATTACCTTTGTAAAACGAGCTAGTATTTTATCAATGCATATCTGCCAATACTTTTTATTTTTATACACATTTAGTTCGTTAGATAAAATGACTGGTACACCCGCAAATATAGCAACGATACGAACAATAATATTTGTGATAAAAAGATTAGTATCAACTACATCAAATTTTTCTTTTCGAAAAAATTTATATAATCTCCACCAAGAACTAATATCCAAAAGCCCGGAAAATGGACTACGAAAATTAAACTGAACATATGTAACGTCAGGGTCAATTTTATCTGCTACATTGACCTTTGGATTGGAAAAAAGAGTAATCAGATAGACTTTGAAGATTTTTCTGTCTATATGATTTACCTGCTGCACAATCATGTTTTCAGCACCACCCATTCCCAATTGATCAATTGCAAAAATTATTTTTTTTTGATGCATATAATTTTATCAAAAACCAAGATTAACAGTGTTTAAAATATAAGAATCCATAAGAAAACTAGATAAAACATACAGAAATAAAAGAGATAACACCACATACCAATATGTATCTATTTTTTTAAGAAATAAACTGGAAATCAAAACGAGTGCGGGAACAGTAATAAACAAAACTCTTTGGGTTATAGCTCCCCATAGAAAAATAGGTAAGCTAGACAAACAGACAAGTAGGATAAACAATAGTGATTCATTTTTAAATATTTTTTTGTAATTTTTCAAAAGTAAGTAAAATCCAGGCAAAAAGATGAACCAATCAAAATTGTACAGCGAACCAAAACTTTTTATATATTCCAAAATTCTAGATTTATAAACATACTTTGATTGAACAGCAAGCCAAGAGAAATACGTGTAATCATAGACGAACAATGAATAAAGATTTATCAAAATTACTGGACCAAAAGTTATGAGCCCAGTAAAGAAAGTGAGTTTTGCAATCTTTCTCCATTCTTTCCAGTTTATAAACAAAATAAGTCCAAAGAGAACAATGTAGCCCAAAAGAGCATACTCTTTAAATAACCCCCCGAAAGAAAGTACCAGAGCAGAAAGCCATAACCAATCAGTCTTTTTAGTTTCCAAATAAAGTGAAGAGAAATAAAGAGAAATAATATAAAATGTCCAACCTCCAATATCCATTAGATATGCTAAACCAAATGTGACGGCAGAATAGTTTGTCACTAAAAATAGTGTGCTGATGAAAGATATTCTTTTATTTTGAAATAATTTTTGCAAAAGTGAGTAAAAAAACAGACCCATAATAACATAAAGAAGACTGTTAACTAGAAGCCATGAAAATTTAAGATTATGAAATATTGCATCTGCAAACCTAATCGTCAAAAGTCCAAAATATGTCGTGATAAGACGATTTGGCACAAAATGAGTTGGCGTAATTCCCCCTTTGAGTACCCCCAAAGTCTCAACGTAAGAAATACTATCCCCTTCTATTTCTGGCTTAAGTACGGTTATAGAAAAAATAGGTAAAAGTAAAAGTATAATAAGAAGCCAAGTTTTATATCTATCTCTGCCAATAGAAGATAAACGGAAACTAGATTTTACAATGGTCCAGATGGCAGATAAACCATCCTTCCAATTTATTTTTTTACCTTCTTCGTAAGTACGTCCTGCATATGATATGCCCACTTCAAATATTCTTAGTTTATTATGAGCTATGACCGCAGTAATTTCTGGCTCTATACCGAAACGATTGGATTTCAAAGATGGTAATACTTTTAACAGAGCTTGTTTTGTAAAAGCTTTGTAGCAAGTTTCCATATCTGAAAGATTGAGACCTGTGAAAATATTTGAAAACAATGTTAAAAATCTATTGCCAAGATAATGCCAGAAAAATAAAACTCTATGCTGTTTATCACCTACAAAACGTGATCCGTACACTACATCGGCCAAACCGTTTGTCAGCGGTTCTAGTAAATTTTGATATTCATTTGGGTTGTACTCTAAATCAGCATCTTGAACAATAATAAAATCTCCACGAGCCTCTTTGAAACCTAACCGCAAACAAGAACCCTTGCCACTATTTTTATCTTGAAAGAAAATTTTATACCTGCCTGTTTTTACTAAATCTTCTAAAATTTCCCTACTTCCGTCTGTTGAAAAATCATCGACTAAAATTATTTCCTTTTTTAATTCACCTACTGGACTTTCCTCCACTCTTTTAAGCGTCTTGGAGAGTGTACTCTTTTCGTTATATATTGGGATAACTATTGATAATGTCTTCATTTTGATATAAAAGTTTGACTAATCAGTTGTATATAAGCCCTTAAATATTTTGGTAAACCCTACCATCTTTTGAGATATCCGTAAATATCCTCTAATTCTTTTTACAATTATTCAAACGTGTAAATAAATAATATCTACTTACAGATGTTTTTTCATAACATAATTGGGAGACAGAAAGATTTTGATCAGTATTACTGACTATATAGTCTGCTGTCGTACTGGATAAGATATTTTTGTCTCCAACTACTATAAAATCACCTACTGATAAATACTGTGAATAATTATTTCCCTTAAAAAATATGATTGTTTCCATAGTGTTATAGAACACAACATTTTTTGAAGGATCAATTTTTGAAAGAACTAGAGTAAGCTCCGTATTTCTAGTTCTTGAAACAACAAAAGATGTGTCTGATAAAAATATTAGATAGTAAAACTGAAATATAACCAAAACGATAGGAATGACAATTAGATATTTTTTCAAAAATTGATTTTTAAAATGTCTAGCAAAAAGTAAAAGAGCAGCCGGAAAAAGTAGGTAAAGTAGAATATGCGCCGGGAAAAAATAACGATACCAACCTGTTCCCTTCAAATATCCTGCCCAATTCAAAATAACAAAAGCAAATATTGTGCACTCTGCAACACTAAAATGCTCTGATGTACCTTTCCTAAATCTAAAAAGAAAAGAGACAATTGTCACAATAAGTAAAAAAGAGAAAAGAATTGGAGTCGATTCGGTAAAAAATCTCATAAAATTACTTACAATTGTCTGTATAGTGGACAAATTACTACCATGATTACCAGAAAAATATAAATAGTTTGGAATAAAATCCATTACAGTATTCGAAGAAATGAGATGAATATATGCCCATACAAAAACTGGTGGAATAAAGCCTAACAAAAAATACAATAGTGTTTTTTTGTTTTCTACTTTTTGTCGCTCTCTTTTAAAACAAAAAAAGAGAGCGACAATAAATGCTAATGGAACCCCAATCAAATAAATTTCTTTAGTAGCAGCTGAGAGTCCGAAAGCAAATCCAGTGAGTAACGCCCACTTTATATTTTTAAAATCACTTTCCTCCCAAAAAAGAAGCCAATACGCACCTAAAACAAAAAAAACTAAACCGGGCACTTCTCCAAGAACAGGCCTACCATCACCATAAAAAGGTGAAAAAGATAAAAGTAAAAGAACTGACAAAACAGCTGGATAAAAACCGTATCTTTTTTTGGCAAAAAGATAAAAAAAGACAACTAATAAAAACATATACAAGATCATGGGCAATCGTGCCTGAAAAACTCCGATACCAAAAAGTTTTAAACTTACCGCGACAGCAAATATAACTGGATAACTTACAGAAACAAATGTGGTATTCATTAAAGAATACACTCCTGGTGCTGTCTGAACACCCCACACTCCGTGAAAAGCTACGTTTCGAGACATCTCAGTAAAGAGACCTTCGTCAGTCCAAACCATTGGAGTATTAATGAATTGGAAAGTTATTAGAAATAGTGCTAAAACAAAAACTATAGCTAGAATTATTTTCTTTCTTTTTTCTGTGAAAAATGACTCTATGTAGTCTGAATATTCCATAATATAGTACCTTAAATTCTATAATAAAAGAGGGAGTTCTACCAATTTATCCTCATAAATATTCTTTCAGGAATAAGTTTTATACTAAACATTACAAAACGCCACCACCATGGTGTATATATAACTGGTGTTCTTTGACGGATCGCTTTCTCAATATCTATCGCTACTTTCTCAGGTGTCGCCGCAAGGAATTGAGGAAATACTTTTCCGGCAGACATTTTCGTTCTTACAATACCAGGTATTATGGTAATAACCTCAATACCTTTCGGTCTGAGACGCACACGAAGTCCAGACAAGTACGCAGTAAGACCAGCCTTTGACGCGCCATATATATAATTACTTCGACGACCACGTTCACCAGCAACTGAAGAGATGGCAACAATAAATGCCTTCTTACCTTCAAAATATTTCACACATATTTCAAGAAAAAAAATACAACCTATAAAATTAACATTGATGATGTGCTCTACTTCTTTCATGTTGTTTTCAGAATATTCTTGCTCTCCTGCATAGCCAGTAGCAATCAATATTCCTTTCGGCACAACTGGAAGACTACTTAGGAAAGCATCGTGTGACTGCGTCTTTACAATATCAAACGGTAGAACAGTTATTTTCACATGGTAACGTAAAGTAAGGTTGTCTGCGAATGATTGAATTTCTTCTGGATGATGAGCAGCTAGATAAAGATTATTACCTAAAGCCACAAACCTTTCTGCTGTTTTCATTGCGATATCAGAACCAGCACTAATGATGAGTATCCAAGGTTTTTCCATAATTATACTATAATATCATCTATCTATTAATACAGCCCAAGACGCATTGACTGGAGAGAACGAAATTTACTTGTTGGGTCAACCTGTCGTTTATATTTTTTAAACTCCTCAGCACGCCTGTAAGAAGTATCGAATATTTCTTTCGACATACGTGTATCTTTTGCAAGATATAATCTCCCCCCAGAACGTATAACTATATCATCGAAAACTTTAAAAAGAGTTGTTAAATCCTTGCGAATGGAAAAATCGATTCCAAGCGTGTATCCTTCCATAGGAAATGAGAGAAGGTTGTCATTTGCCTTACCAAAAATTTTAAAACCCATAAGATGCGCTGGTAGTCCACTCGATACAGTTTCTTCGATAATGCGTCGTATTACCTGGTCACCGCCCTGTTTAGGAACAACACACTGATATTCCAAAAACCCAGAACTACCGTAAATACGATTCCAATTTGAGAATTGGTCGAGGGGATAGAAGAATGAATCATATGAAACAAGCGACTCTTTCGATGGATGCAAAAAATAAATAAACTTATTCAGTATTTTTACAGATAACATGTTTAATGCAAAACGTGGTAGAGAAAAAAATATTGGCCATGATTTCTTTCGTGATACAGGAAGAACAGAAATTCCTCTTGGAATAAGTGCAGCGGGCGCATGATCCCCCAAAAACACAACCCCCCTACCCATCTTTTTACCACGAGCAGCTGAGTCAATCCATGTGATTGAATATGTTGTATCTTTTGCATTTTGTAGAGTATTCATTGTCTCCTCAAAGTTTTTTGTGCGAACAATCTTTTGTGAAATAAATGACGTCTCTATAGGTCTCATCTGCACTGTAGCACTCACTATAATACCCAAGAGTCCCATCCCCCCAATACTTGCATGAAAGAGTTCAGTTTTTTCTGTTTTCGAGCATGTTACTATGTCCCCACCCGCCATCATAATATTCATTGAGACCACGTAATCTCCAAATGATCCATCCTTATGATGATTTTTTCCATGAACATCCGCTGCAATGGCCCCACCAAGTGTGATATGTTTTGTGCCAGGTGTAACCGGCAAAAACCAACCGAGGGGAATAATCATCTCTAATATCGTCTTGAATGATGTTCCTCCGCCAGTTGTTAATATACCAGTTTTTTCATCAAATTTTTGTGGATAATTCATGCGTTTTAGGGAAAGTAACAGGACTGATAGAGCTGAATCTCCGTAGCTCCGACCTAATCCACGAGGAATAACCACTTCGGCTTTTCGAACTACTTCTTGTAACGCCTCAATACTTTCTGGTTCTAGCGTCTCTGCCATAAGTCTGGGATAATTACCCCAACCTGAGTATTCAGTCTGATTTTTTTTCATATAATTACATTATTTTATATCTGGGGCTTTTCTACAATCATAAACATGAACCAAAATAACACCAGAGCTTTCAGTAAAAACTGAACTACAAGAATTGAAATATTTAGCGTAAAAACTATTCTGGTCGATGTGAGGAATATCCACCACCATATAAAATTCTTTGTAATAGTTAAGGCTATCCATTTTTGACTCTACTCCAAACTTCGGATCTATGTATAGACGCTTTCTGTACTTACCTGTTTGCTGAACATTAAAACCCCCATTGTCATTGTAAACCACAACTTTTTTATTTGCGTCAATGTTATTGTCGTTTTTAATAAATTCAACACTATCCGCAACCAATTTTCTAGCACTACCATTTATCTTGCCAAACAAATATTCTTCAATAAAAACTGCGTTATATACGAAACCGAAGATAAAAACACAAATAAGTATTTCTTTTTTCCAATTTCTTTTTTTGAAAAACAAAATAATTAATACAAATGAGGCAATCCAAAAAAGTGCCATGAAAACAAACGAAATATAAAAAGGTAATGGTCCAGATCCTCCAGAAAATGGATATAAAAAGTTCCATTTGAAAGAAACTAGTCTGTGGAGCCACTCGGCCTTTGGATATAAGGGTGGTGTAAAATGGTGTAAAAATTGTAGACAAAAAATCCCTATGGATATGGTAATACCTACGATGATTGATTTTTTGTTTATTTTTCCATTTAAATATTTAGAATATATCGCCCCAGAGACAAGACAAAGAGGAATAATCATAAACTGTAAATATCGATCTAGGGCACCAATGGAGAAATCAAAAATAACTATGTAGAAGAATGTTGCACAAAAGATAAATATGAAAAATCCTCTGGTCTTTTTCCAAATATCTTTATCAATAAAAAACAGTGGAGCAAGAAGAAGAGGAGATGCATATAAGAGAGATTTGACGACCTGTATAAATGTTTGAAACCATCCTCTGTCCAAAAAACTTGAGGAGTTTAAAAAATGCCCCCAATATGAAAGAGAATATTTCAAATTAAAAAAAGGGAAAATATACTTTGAAAAAAACAAAACTAAGAAAAGAAAAATTGCCCCAAGGAAAAAATACAATGAATACTTGAGAACCTTTCTCCTGTCAGAAAACATATCTTTTTCAATAGCAAAATCTATGGCAAATGCCATAATGGGCAAAATGGCACTAACTTTTACCAAAAACCCTCCGATTGCACCAATAAGGATCAAAATGAACCACTTCCAATCTTTCCATTGTGTTTCTTTTGCTTTAACATAACCAATGGACAGTAGAAGAAAGAAAAAAGCCATAATAGCTCCGTCTACGTCTACCATAAGCGTAGCAAGAAGAGAGAAAAATGAAACCGTAAATAGCCCTGTAACCCATAAAGTAGTTTTTCTAATTTTGAATATAGTCTGTGCAAGCCAAAATATAAGAAACAGATTTATAAAGCCAAAAATAAACGGAATGAAACGAAAATTGTTATCTCCAAACATTGGTCCAAGTTTGGTATAAATAAATTCTGTTAAGGGTGGATGCGGTATACTGCTGGAAGAAGTGAATTCTGGATGCGTATAAAATACCCATTTGTATTCATCTTGATGATAAGGAATTGATACACCCCACAGATGTAAAACCACAAAAAGTACCACGAACAGCGAAAAAACAATATATTCTTTTTTTTTAGAAATCGATTCCACTGTAGTTGTTTCAATAATATACTATACTTGTGTATTTAGATAAAGTTAGATAAAAATATTATCTAACTGAAATAAACCTATCTCTTATAATAAAAGGTATCATTTTAAACCCCCATTTTGCCGTTTTGTAGATGCTATCACCAACATAACTCGACTTACCCACTCTTTCTTTAAAAATCACTGGCACCTCAATAGTTTTGACTTTTTTACGCAAAAGCCAAAGTATAATCTCCAGAGAAAAAATTGGTCCACCAGTAGATATAGGAAAAAATGGCTTTATTTCGTTGAGTGCCTTTCTCGATAAAAGTTTATATAAACAACCTACGTCACTCAGTAATGGTCCGTTATACAAAAACTCTACTGACTTTGCCCAAATTGAATTTGCAATACGTACAGAAAAGGGCATAAATGCCCCAGAGAAAATCGCAGATCGAGAAGTTCTTGTTCCAAGCACAGCATCGAACTCATCGCTGTATGCAAGAAGTTTTTCAATATCCTTTGAAAAATATGATCCATCAGCATCTACCATTGCAATCAAATCTCCTGTTACTTCTTCAAGCCCCTTTCGTAAACCCCAACCCAATCCCTGTTTCTTTTCAACAATAAGACGAGCTTTTGTCTTAGCAACTTCCTCTCTTGTATTTCCAAGAGCGTTGTTGTCTACCACAACAACTTCATCAACAAGACCTGTAGCAAAAAAATCGTCTATAACACCACGAATGCTTGCTGACTCATTATAGGTGGATATTACTACACTTACTTTTTTATTTTTATACATCTCGTTAGAGTTCTTAATTATTATACCTCCCGACCAAATATACCATAATTTATTAAATATAATTGTACCATTTTCAAAACTTGTAAAACTCTAACGGGATACATATTAGTTCATTTCTACAATAAGTTTATCGATCAGCCCCGTGAGACTTTGTGCTTTAACAAAAGTTTCTAAATTTTTTTGGATTTCTATTTGTTCGTGAGCACTCAAAAGCCTCTTGATACCCTCTGATACGGCTTCTTGTGATTTTTCTATTATACAAACCTCTGGAAGTAAAAGTGAGAAAGACTTGTTAGAAACCAGAGGTATTGAGCCACAAGCCGCCGCCTCAACGATTGTTTTATCAAACGAGCCAGTATCAGTCAAATTGAGCGTTACCTCGTAACTACTATATACTTTTGCTAACTCTAGCGGAGAAACTGCCTCAAGAAATGAAATTGAATTTGATAGATTGTAATTTTTTACGTACGCCCTCAGACTATCAAGATATTTCAAATCATTTTTTGGAATAGGACCAATTATTGAAAGTGATACTTGAAAACCCCATGAGACCAAAATCCTTATAGCTGGCAGAGCAAGATCAATATTTTTTATCGGAGAAACTCTACCGACCATACAAACTGAATATTTCTTGCGAACGACACCCTCTATTGGTTTGAAAATGGTTGTATCAATGCCGGCTGGCATAATAACTGTTTTCCTAAATCTTGCAGTAAAAGAATCTTTTGATGTACAAAAAACTTTTTTGGAAAGTAGAACGGAAACTCTGGTGACCAAACTACCCCTAGGATGATTACGCCAGAAATAAACTGGAATATTTTTTATCTTCCAATAAAGTCCACAGAGTAAAACGTACTCTTCGTTCATGTGAACAAAAACTTTGTCATATGAACCTCGTATCAAATAAAGATAGTGGAAAAGATTTTTCAAATAACCGAGTCTCGATAAACCACTTTCCTTACCTAGTGAATAAACTGTAACGTTTTTAGGCAAATCATACTGACCTTTCCCAAGACAAACGACGGCAATAGAATCCGACTTTTTTGAAAGCTCTTTTATCCATGTATGGAAAAAGCCTAGAGTTGGATCATTTTTGTCTACTTTTTGAGTAAATATAAGAAGTTTCATTGTGAGATTTGACCTTTATACTTAAAAACAAACTTGTGCGAAAGAAAAAAACTAAAACTAGCAATAATCAGACCGACAAAAATCTGTGAGAGTAAAACTTGTATATGAAAACGATCGACAAAAACATAAATCAAAATCGTGTTGAGAACGAGAGAAAGCAGAGAAGCGAAAAGGTACATAACAACTTGTCTATGAGTTTCCTCGGCGTGACTTTTGAATGTCCAGTATTTGTGTAAAGTAAAACTAACTCCAAACGCCCCAATAAAAGCCAAAGTTGCTGCCAAGAGATAATGAACACCGACGACGCTGTTTAGGATATATAGTAAAACTAAGTCCACCATAGCAGAAGTGCCACCAGATATAAAAAACCGCACGAAAACATGTCTGGTTAGTCTTTCAATCATTCTCTCTATCATTTTTTAATTATATCATCTCCATAAACACCGCGCAGAAGCCCCAGGTCTTTCTTAGTTCTTGTCAAAAGTTCAATGTTCTTTTTTATATTTTCTCTGAAAATAGCTGAACCGGATTTATCATTTGAGAAAAGTTTTTCGTAGAGTCTGTGAAAAGCCTCAAAATCTTTTATGAAACAATGCCCGCCTGCGCCACGACCACTTTTATGAATAGGTTGTGCATATTTATGAGACATAAAAGGATCAGCTATTATAGCTTTGTGGATAGTTTTCCAGTTGCAACCAAGTTTTCTAGACAAATCATAGATCATGTTAAAGAAAATGATCTGCACAAAACCACTGGTATTGTGCGTGTATTTTATAATCTCTGCCTCTGTACTTGAAGATACCAGAGAAAAAGGAGCTTTTGGTAAAATAGATAATACTTTCTGACAGGCTTCTTTTTGGATTTTTGTTTCTTTTGAAAACCCGACAATACTTGAAAAAGGATTACTTGTGTCAAATTTTGCTGTAGCTTCAGACAAAAACTCTGGAGAATAAAGGAGTGTTATGTTTGGGAATTTTTTTTGTAATTCCTTCGTTTTCCCAGGGACGATTGTAGATTTCAAAACAGCTATTTTACCTTTTCCGACCAACCCTAGAACAGATCTTATTATTGAGTCATCAAAGCCTTTTGGCGTTGTTGGCGTTGGTACTGCAATAAAAACAATATCACATTTTGAAATTTTATCTTTATTTTTTTTGTATTCTGGTTCAAGACTGTATGAAGTAACATCGTAGCCTCTTTCTGTGAAATCTAAAGCGTAATTTTTACCGATCCAGCCAGTTCCAATAAATCCTATTTTCATGTATTTACAGAGTTATTTTAATAAATCCTGAAGCAAACTGACATACTTTGTCACATATTCTTCTTTTGAAATAGTTGTATTTCTAATACTATCCTGCATTTTTGTTTTGAACAATAGTCTTAAATTGGGATTAGAAATAAGTTTTAAAATAGATTCTGATAAACAATTTACATCCCAAACTGAACAGACAAAAGAGTTTGCTCCGTTTTTAAAAAGATCTGTTTTTGCCAGACCAACTTTTGTCGTAACAATAGGACAGCCCGATGCTCCAGCCTCCACAAGAGTCATACCATAACCCTCGTACTGTGAAGTAAGTAGAAAAATATCTGCTGTTTTATAATATGAAATCAAACCATCATTCCAACCAGTGAAAATAACATTTTTTGTAAGCCCTAGAGATTTTACCAAACTTTTTAGATTACCTTCCTCTTTTCCTGATCCAGAAATAATCAAACCAGCTTCTGTGTGGACATCGACTACTTTTCTAAAAGCCTTGAGTGCAGTGTCTATTCTCTTTTCTTTGGTCAACCGGGAAGCCATAAAAATACTAAATTTAAATTGAGGAAAATCTTTTTTTATATCTTTTTTTGGTTGAAAATTCATTATTCTTGGAATATCAACAAAAACTGGCAAAATCTGAATTTTCACTTTTGTTGAGATTTTTCTTAGAGAATCTTCTACTGAAGAACTGACAACACGAACATAATCTGCTTTTGGAATAGTAAATTTTGAAATAAAAACACGAATATAATTCAAGAAAGAATTTCTGAAATATGGACTTAGGAAATCAGTGTGTATTTGGATTTGGAGTGGCAGATTAAACTTTTTCTTAAGTTTATAGCCGACTAAACCAGTCTCAAATGGATCTTGGGTGGAAATAACAAAACTTTTATTTAAAATACTTTTTCCTATTTTCACTGCATCCATCACATAAAACCATCTCGACAAAGAATTTGTTGGATAAATGTACAAATTCCCTTCTTCTTTAAATTTTAAATTATGACTTTTTAAGGAAAAAACTATTATGTGCAATTTCTCCATTTTGGAAGCATAATCTTTTGAACGCTCTAAAACAGCGCTTCCTTCTTCAAACAATTTTCTGTCTGTGCTTATAGAAAGTACTTTCATCCCGTTAGAGTTTTTCATTATTTTCTAATACCAATTATTATACACTGATTTTCTAATATAATTATTACTCTAATCAAATTTAGTAAAACTCTAACGGGATTCATTTTATTTTGTTATAAACACCCATAAATTCTGTAGCAATACTTTGCCATGTGTGAACAAAAGAAAACTGTTTTACTTTTTCTTTAGCCTTTTCATATTCATTTTTATCTAATAATTTCAAGACGGCCTCTTCTATCTGCTTTTCGTTAAGTGGATCAACAAAAATACCAACATCTCCAATCCTATCGTATATTCCAACTTCTTTAGTACAAATGAAAGGTCTGTTATATCGTATAGCATCCAGTATCATGTTAGGACTGATATCACCTAAAGAAACTTGTATAACAGCGTAACAGTTTTTAATTTTCTCCATAAATTCTGCAAATGGCAAATTTGCAGAGAAAAGAGAAACTTCATTATTTCTAGACTTAATTTTTTGAAAAACCTCTTTCAGAAGATCTGTATTTTTCCAAACAAGTCTGCGTGTTGAAGCGACGAAATCTTTTTCTTTTGGCTGAAAATCTCCCTCTTTAGACCCGTAGAAATTTTCTATTATTTCTGTATGTCCCATTTCAAGATCATATGGTTTTTTAAAAATCTCTCTTTGCCACTGTGTTGAAAAAACAATTTTAGAAGTATTTTTAAGTGTCCATTTGGTTAACCTAAAAATAATTCTTTCTTTTGCAGAAAAATTATTTATCTCTTTTTCATAAAAATCACGAAGTAATACTTTTTTACCCGTTCTTTCAACGAACCCCTCCCACAAAAAATCTCCGCCGGTACGAATGATCGATTTTTTACCAAAAAGTTTGCAAGCCAAAACCGTCGGCAAACCAACTGAAAATGTATCCATTATTAAAACGAAATCCGAACGTAAAACTTTCGGCATTATTTTTATGAAAAAATAAAGATGTCTTAAGCCGGTCGGTAAATAATTTTCCAAAGAATACGTAGCAATAAAAACCTTGTGTCCAGATGTTATAAACTGACTTTTTAAGTTCTTGCTATATTCTGCTGGACCTCCAATTTTTGGTGGATATATACCTGTAGATATAAGAATCTTCATTGTTCTATTTGATTGAAAACCTGCTTCATTTCTGGAGCTATATTATCCCATGTGTAGCTCCCCTTAACCCTATTGTAGGCATTCTGGACCATAGAATCCCTTAGGCTATTGCCCTCCAATATAGCCTTTATAGCTGATACTATGCTCTGGGGGTTGTCTGGGGAGCAAAATAGGCCTGTACCCCTATCATCTATAAAGTCTACAATACCGCCAACAGGAGTGGCTATAACCGGTATTTTGGCTGCCATGGCCTCTATAAACGAGTTACCGAAGCCCTCTGAACGCGACGGCCTAACGAATATATCACAAACCGAGAGGTATTTTGGCAATTCAGAATAAGGAACAAAACCGAGAAATTTTACTCTATTTCCAAGACCCAAACTATCAGCTTGTTTTTGAAGATTATGACCCAAGTCACCTTTGCCAATAACTAAGAGGCTTATGTTTTCTGGTAATAATGCAGTAGCCGAAATAATATCATCCACGCCATTTTTATGAACCAATCTTCCAACCGTGACCAAAAATATATCTTCCTCTTTTTTACCAAGACGATTTTTTAATGATAATTTATCCTGATCAGAAATTTCTTTAGAAAATAAAGAAAAATCAACTCCGTTTGGTATTAGAAAAGATTTTCCTTTATACCCATTTTTCTCAGCTCTATGTAATAAAAAATTGCTAATACCTGTAAGCAAATCTGTTTGTCGTAGGGCTAGCTTCCATGAAAGCGAAATGAGTCCAAGCCATTTGTATTGGAGGTGATTTTCAGAATCACCTTCCTGCAAAGTTAAAACCATTGGAATTTTTTTCTTTCCGTTCAAGGTTCTAAAAATGTTGTAAATATATCCAGCTCCACTAGCAAAAGTGGCCATAATCCCCCAAAAACAAAAATAATTATGTGTCTTATTCAACTTTGAAGCTAAAACTGCACCTCTAAAAGGCAGAAATATTTTATCTAGTTTTGGCTTTCCAGAACCTATTCTATAAACAGTAACATTTCCAACCTTTTCAACAGGTGGAAGTTTTTTTTCAAATCTAGCTGTAATCAAGTCAAAATCAAAACTCCCTACCAATCTGTCAGTTATTTCTTTGACTGCTACTTCTGCTCCTCCGACGAAAGGATAATAGGCGGTTGAAAAAATCAGAATTCTCCTTCTTTGGTCATTGGTCATTGGGATTTGGTCATTTACTAGTATCATCCACCCTGTAGTGAATTCTGGCATTGGGCTTTGCCCGCTCCTCTGGAGCAATGCCAGAATCTACTACGGGGTCCATTTTGAGCAAATCTCTCAGAACATTTTCTGGAACTTCTTGATGTGATTCTTGCTTTTTCTCTGCCGTTTTTTCAGTCTTTTTCTCTTCCTGTTTAATCTCTGGCTTAACTTCTGGTTTTGGCTGTTTACTTATCACACTAGACAGAGCGCTCTTTAAATCCGACATATTCTCTTTTGTCACAGTTTTTTTATCTTTCTCAATTCTTTGATGAGGTAAAGTGACTGTCTCTTGTGGTTTCAGTTTATTTTGTTCTGTCTGAAACTTTTCTTTTGTACGAAGTTCCTCGGCCGCTTTCATAAAAACCTGCTTGGTCTGATCTGGTTTTTGAAAATTTTCCGTTTGTCTCGGCTCTCTTGGAACTTCTCTTCTGCTACCGTTGTTATCATTTGATCTTGTTTCCTGAAATCTCCTCGGTTCAGAAGATCTGAAATCCGACGGTGCTTTGGCTTCTTTTGTTTCACTCGGACCATGCCAATCAACTATTTCTTTTTCAACTTGAGCTCGTGGTCTTGCAAACTGCTGACGAGATGACTTTATAACTTCGTTTTTGTATGTTAATTGTGGTCTCTCTATAGGAGGCATGGTTGTGGCAGAAAATGGCTGACTGGAAATACCGTCTATCATAAGTTTTAGATAAATCTGTATATACCCAAGATTAACTAAATCAACTGCCGTAAATTGTGGGGCAAATTCCTTTTCCAAAACTTCTGCGTCAAATGCTCCAACCCGAAATGTAATCATCGTTCCAACGTTTCCAAACACCGCGTCTCTCACTTCCTCCTCCATCTGTTCAATGTATTGATGGGCAATAGTTAAATTCAGTTTATATTTTCTGGCTTCTGACAAAATATCGGCAAAGGACTTGTTGGCAAACGACTGAAACTCGTCCACGTATAAATAAAAGTTTGGCAGTTTTGCCAGTTCTCCCTCCCCTCTGTCTGCCCGAGACATTGCCGCCAAATATATTTTTGTAATAAGCATTGAACCGATAAGGTTTGCATTTCCCTCACCAACTTTTCCTTTAGACAAGTTGATAATCATTATTTTTCCTCGGTCCATTATGTCTCGGAAATCAAAAGAGGATTTTTCTTGTCCGATAATGTTTCGAATAAGTGGATTTGATGTAAACTGACCGATTTTATTCTGAATAGCAGGAATAGCTTCTGCGGCAAACCTCTCCGTGTATCCTGCATATTCTTTAACCCAATAATTTCTAACTGACGGATCGGTAATATTTGCAATTACTTTGTTCCGATATTCTTTGTCAGAGAGCATTTTGTTTATACCGAGCATTGTTGCTCCCGGATATTCGAGCAAAGCCAAAACAGTATTTTGCAAAATGTACTGCATTCGATCAGAAAAACTTTCCTCACCAAACAGTTTATTGAATGCACTCATCAGGCCACTCAAAACAAGATGTCTCTTTTCAACACCAATATCCTCCATAACATTAAACGATACTGGATGTTCCATATCAAAAGGCGCGAAATACAAAACGTCTTTGATGCGATGCTCTGGCACATATTCCAAAAGTTTTTCAGCTGTTCCACCGTGTGGGTCAATAAAGGCTAAACCATTGCCGTTTTGGATATCTTGAATGGCCATGTTTTCAAGCAAAGTCGACTTTCCCATTCCTGTTTTACCGATAACATAGACGTGTTTTAGCCTATCCTTGGCCTTGATACCAAACTTGACCTTCTTATTTCTAGCGTCCGTTTCGGCAAAATATGTAATGTGATTAGGATCCATCCCGTAGTAGAAAATGACATCGCTCTACGAGCAAAATATCATTTCATCATTATGAGGTGATAATTTCGACCAGATTATTTTTTTACTATATGCGGTGTATTTCATGTCATTTTCACTACCGGATAACCCTGTAGTGAAGTTGGCATTTTGTTTTCCTGCAGAGTACTCTCTGCAATGCCAACTTCTACTACGGGGATTTCGCTGCATTATACCACAAAAAGAGAACTTCCATAATCACAAAATCTCTTCCTCAACATATGCTTTTTTGTCGCCAGAATAATTTCGTACTCGAAATTTTCCTCGCACTCGCCTCTACACGGGCTCCGTGATGCGCCAAAAAAGCATATGTTTCGACGAAATTTTGTTTAGTGGTGAATTTTTTGTAACAGAAAACCACCATCTGCTTTAGCAGATGGTGGGTGTGTTGTTGTTCGGACTACTCCCGAGGTGGAAGCATATCTTTGCGCTTGAGATCGCAGACGACTGGGATGCCACGGCACATGCCGATGAACCCACCTTCGAGCGCGTTCTCCTTGCTCTGCTCGCCGTCACGTTTTCCTTCGGCGCTTTCGAGCCAGGAGTAGTGCGCGTGGTTGTCCATGATGATCCACTCGTTCTTCGAGACGTAGATCACCGTCTGGCCAGTCTTCGTCTCGGCGTGCGTCCTCGCGACGATCGCGTCGAAGCACCTGCGACGGTACATCATGTCCTTGTCAGTGTAGGAGTCGTTGCCTCCGTTGACACCGTCGGAACAGTGCACCTTGTACACTTCGCCCGTCTTCATGTCACGGAAGTACTCCCACCAGCCGATGCCGGAGCATCCACCGATATATTCGTTGCCGAAACCGACGCCGTGCGTCTCTTTCGGGCCCTCGACCCGAAGGTCGAAGACGTCGGCGCGATGGCGACTCGGAACTTCCTTCGTTGCAACTACAGTGGTCATGTAACCTCCTCAAAGAACTTAGGAACGAACCATTCGTCCCATCAAAATTTTCAAAATTGATTTGAATGCTTTGATGGAACGGAGAGATTTTAGTCTCTCCGTGTATTGCGTACTACTCGTCGTCGTAACGATCGTCGAACTCGTCGTTATACTCCTCGACCATGCGACCCCAAGCAGCTTCTGCACCAGAGTGATCGATTGACTCCAGATCTTCCTGGAGTTGTCTGGCATTCTGGTCAGATATTTCTCCGGAAATAAGAAGAGCGCTGTTGATGTCGCCCTCCTCGGGAGCTCCGTTACCGATTAGCCGTGTGAGGGCACATCCGTAACAGGTCGTGCTGTTGACTTTCTGTGACTGAAATCGCTTTCCGCAAGTTGTACAGGTACATTCGCTCGTCATTGTCTTCTCCTTGGTAAAGTGTGAACTAAACCAAGAATCTTATCCGCTTTCAGCTTGCGCTGGGGCAAAGGATAAGCGACTTATTACAGTCCTGATAGCCCGAACAGACTGTAATCTTCTACCTACCATTATACACCCTATTAGTATATTTGTCAAGCATATTGTCGGATATTGAAAATTATTAATTTTTACAAAAGAAAAAGCGCCGGGGTATTCTCCGACGCTTCTGGAAGTGAAATTTGCGTGGATACAGTTGAAACTACTTCACAGTATCCGCAATTTCGTCGAGTTCATTACGAAGCCATGGAAGAAATCCTTCTGGATCTCTTTTGGTTCGCAAGAATACTTCGACCACTTCTTTGGCACTCACGGGAAAAGTCTGGAAGACAGTATCTTCGGGAGAGTCAAATCTACCGAACTCAGCTGTTGTCCTGACGACACAACGTTTGAATCCCACTCCATCCAAAAGAACCGAACTCCCCCCTTCTTTGCCATTTTCAACAAAAATCGAACGTTCAGAAATCTTGAGTAAAGCTAATCCTACTTTACCCTCTTCAGATTTCAGAAACTTCTCAAGATCTCGAGCGACCTTAGAAACAGCCAGATTGGTAACCTTCTTTCCCGCTGTTTCTGTCAACGGTTTTGGTTCACATACTCTATCCTGCAGTTTCTGAGTGGCGAGCTGCCATTTTTCCATTTAAATCCTCCTTCTAGATAATTACATAAAATTTAAACAATGTCAACAGCCAACAAAATCTCGTCGAGCTGTGTCTCGAGAAGAGACTGCGCAGGGCTTGAGCATGGTTTTGTCAATTGATCCCGAGCAAAGCGAGGGGTGAAATTGACAAATCAAGGTCGAGAATTAAGTAAACTTTTCGCTGGAAAAGTGAGTGTCTCTGAAAAGGTGGTGGGGAGAAAGAGATTTTATTGTGCAGACTCAAGTGATCCTAAACCAAAATAAGGTTATGTAATTTTATTGTGGTTTATTATTAGGATCGTAATTAGTATTAAAACCAAGATTTTGGTCTGGACGAAGTTTGTTTGGGTAATCCATATCGGTCTTTACATCAAAAGAAACCTCTTTGAAAAATTTAAAAACTTCGTAAGGATTTGGTATATTCATCATACTATAAGGTCTAGAGACTGGACCGTAGCGACCTTGAACAAAAGTACCTGCGGTTGAAATCAAAATACTACCAGAACCATTACCAAATAATTTATCAATTATCCCAATATTTACTTCTGCGTTACTAATTTGGTTATAATCAACCATTTTAAAATCTCGGCCGATCAAACCACTTTGGAAAATAACTCGTTTATCGGTGATTACATAATAAACATACTTGTAGGACAGAAATCGATAAAGTGGATATGCTATAGCTAAAAACAACCCTATCAAAATATTTGGAATTGTAATACCACCAGCACTTGTTGAATGAATTCCAGTATTAGATGGACCACCTACATATAAAAAGATCAACCCAATAATCACAATTGGAATAGCACCAATAAAATATGGCAAAAACTTTGGCTTCCCTTCCCACAAAACTTTTTCATTCGTATTGAGTATTTTGTCGAATTCTATCATTAACAATAGTATACGTTACTTGATAAATTTTTGCTAATTCCACTAAAAATCTCGTTGAGATAATCTTTTTGTAAGACCCCGCAAACCGCAAGCACGGTCTTGTCAAACGATGAGCGAAGCGAGTTAGATTGACAAGTTGCGGTTGAGGACAAAGCGAATGAAGCGCTGGCGGAGCGAGCGGTCTGGAGAAAAGATTATCGAGAAAGAGATTTTATATAAAAACTACTGTTCAGCTTCAAGTGCCCCTTTTGTATATTTATTCGACGCACTCCACAAAATCCAAGATGATAACTCGTCATCGTTTGTCGCTTTTATTTGAGCCTTCACTTCGTCAGGACCATAATCCATTTTCAAACCAAAATCCTGTAGCCATGGGCGTAATTTTGATTTATAATTTAAATCTTCCGTATGTGCTATCGTTGTCGTCGCGCCATTTATTACTTCAACTGTTGTTGAAATTGGGTTCATTTTCTCTGCTCTTTGAACTGCTGATTGCATCGAATAATACACCACATCATACGGATGTGCTTCTGGCTGATCAAACCCCATAAATGTTGCTGGATAATGTGATGGATAAACCATCGGATCAACGTAGTCAAAATACGGAAGAGCATTTTCTAAAACTTGTCCGATACCCATGTCCCCTGTTGCAGTTGTGGTCATACCGAAAAGATCAGCTGAAATTTTCAATCCACTACTATTTGCATCGGCTTTTAAGTTGTCGTGAAGATAAGAGAAAAAGTTTTTTAGGGTAACTGCCTTCGGTGTTGTTGAACTTTGCGGAAAAGAAATGTCTTGCATGTTTCCATCAGAAGGATAGCGGATATAATCAAAATTTATTTCATCGAAACCAACCTTTCGAGATTCTTTTGCAAGCATAATAATATAATCCCAATAATCCCGACTACCTGCATCAATCCACGAAATTCCTTTATGATCTTTCCAAACTTCTGTACTCGAAGCATTTTTGACAGCCAAATCCGGACGCAATTTTACAAAGTAAGCGTCTTGGAACACAGCTATTCGCCCAACCACATATATTCCTTTTTTGTGTAGAGATTCAATAAAATCCTGGAGATCTACAACTCTCACTTCCTCTGAACCATAAGCTTTTAGTGTCGGATTATCTTCTATTGGAAAAACTATTTTACCGCTATAGTCTTTTATATCTATTACAACCGTATTGAGTTCTGTATCATCAATCATTTTAACCAAATTATCTCGCAATTCTTTATTAGAAGCTGTCCAGCTGGTCATATAAATACCTTTAACAACGTCGGGAGTTTTGATGTATGAAGGTACGAAAACTATTTTTTGTGGAGTAGTTGTTGAAAGAGACTTTATAAAATCTGTATTTTGCTCAAACAAATAATGCCCACTCAAAACTATTGGTAGAAATATAAAAATAGCTAGAGCGACTATCGCCAGAATAGTCAGAAATATAATTTTTTTCTGTTTTTTAAAAAAACTATAGAGTTTATGTGTCATGCCTTTATCTTATATCCGGTCCGATAGTTTTACTTTTTTTGCTAGAAATTTTTTCTATAGTGTTATTGGCTGGAGAAACTGGAACGCTCTCAATGAAAACGGGAGTAACTTTTTCTTTCCTAATCCTAGTTTTAACAGATTTTTTTGGCAATAAAATTTTAACAGACAAACTGACAAGAAATAATCCTGACAAAATAACTAAAGTAGTTTTCCAAGATGTTGGTAGACCAAGAAACGGGATGAGTATTATAAAAATTCCCAAAAAAAATGTAGATCTACGGCTTATCATAAAGCTATTATACATCCGGTCAGAGTTTTAGCAAAATATTTCAGAAATTTATTCTGTTTCTGGATTTTCTTCTGGACTTGGTTCTATCCTTGCATTAGAAACGACAGATAAAACTGTTGGAGTTGGGGTAACTGAAACAGGATTTGAGACGGAAGATTTGGAAATTTTTCTATACATAACAGCTTGAGACATAGAAATAATAGGAATAGCTATGATAAGTAAGATGCGGAAAGGAATTGCTGATACAAAGGCAATAATGAAAGCAAAAAACCCAAAGACTAAAATTGACCAACTATAACCTTTTGTCATATCCCAACTTTTCTTTACAGCATCCCATGCTGGCATTTTCTTATCCAAAATAAGATACATAGTTATATAAAGACGAGTAGAGATATAAATACCTGGAATTATTAGAAAAATAAAACCAATAGCTGAAAGAACACCAACTATTATGCTGGCCCAGAAAAAAGATAGGAAAGTATGGAAATCTGTTTTGAAATCTTCTATTTTAGGATTATTTCCAGACTCAACAATAAGACCTATTTTGACTAAACCGATTGCAAAAATAATCGATATAGCATAAGAAGCCAGATTTATTAATATTGAGCCTGGTCCATGACTTACGCTTTTTAGAACCATACTGATAACCAAATAAATAAAAGTGGAAATGGTCAAAAAACCAATGTGTTTTTTGGTATTTGCCCAACCTGTTTTGAAAACTTCTGTAACTGAAATTGTTTTTTGCATGATTTTCTTTTTAATTTATAAATCGGGTGCGTGTGCATGGGTCAAAACCTGTGATCTCACGAGTGAGAAAGTGTGGAACACTTTCGCAAGACCTTTTGAGATACTTTTCAGATAAATAAAATACCGTGCTTTGTGCGCGTGCATGGGTTCGAACCATGGACCTCACGAGTATCAGTCGAGCGCTCTACCAGCTGAGCTACACGCGCACAAAGCAAATTAGATTTATTTATCTGAAAAGTATCCAAAAGGCTGAAATAGTTTTGGAAACTATTTCAGAAGGTTGTCGATATTTTGAAAGTAAAACCAATCAAAATATCATACAACCTAAACGGACCCTGTAAGGGTTACAGCCTCTGTAAGAGGTCAGTCGAACTCATTACATAAGACCCAAAAAATATAGCAGAAAAATATTATTTTTACAAACGAAAAAGGGAGGTTGGTCGACGCGCGATGCGTAACCAAACTCCCTTTGTTTCACCGGCCGACTTTTGTCCCCGAAGAGACTGATCTCATCCGGAGTCCAGCCGTCTCACCGACCCCCGACATTTTTGATCGCCGAGCGTTGAAACGAGACTTCTCTCCGGAACTTCTCGGCAGGTAAAGCGCCGCCATCGCCAGAATGATACAAGCCGAAGCCGCTTGGAGCGGTCTCGGGTGAGATCCTCCGTGGTACCCGAAAAAAACCAATACCACGGCCGTGGTGAGAAGACCGAGACAGAGAAACACCCTGTAATCGGCGATGCCGTTATCCTTCATTCTACCCTCCATTTCGTATTATACACAACAAAAAGTATCATGTCAAGCAATTTTTACACACCAAAAAACCGCCTTGTTAAGCGGTATTTTTGTCTTTTCCTAGATGCTAGCTACTTGCTACTATCTACTTATTTAATATCATTCTTTATTTTGTTCCGTTCATCCCGTTTAGAAGTAAGAAATCTAAAGATTTCTGCCGAAACATAAGTTTCGGATTTCTAACGGGATTCATACTGTCTTTCCAGTAGTCAGATTGTTTTAGGAGACAACAATCATCCTCCATTAGATCTCGCGACCTGCCCGAATGACCGAAATCATTCGGTCGGGCGGGGAGACCCAATATCGACTCGTATCTTTTCGCAAAGCGAAAAGGATTTCAAATTGAATTATTCCACGACCAGCTTCCGCTAGCCGTGCCTTGTTACGACTTACTCCCTGTTACCGAATTTACCGTGGGCCAGCAAAAGCTGGACTTCGGGTATTCCCGGTTCCCTTGAGTTGACGGGCGGTATTTGATGTTGTGTAATGTTGCCATCACACTTCTCTTCAACACGGGGCAAGCGGTTTTCCCGCACCCTCGCGTTTTTCAAAGGTTGCTTATTCGATTTTTTTATCGAATTCACTTACCGTGCCATGATAAGTTTTAGCTTTTTTCCCGAGAGCACGAAGCTCATCGCGAAGTTTGACAATTAGATTAAATCCTTCATCACTCAAATGTTTTTTCTCACACAACATGAGAACAATTTCTTTAAACAAAACGTACGACTTACCTTTCTTGGCTTGAAGTGGATTTGTATCAAGAAACGGAAAGAGAAATTCTTTCATATCCCAAATGCTCGTAATTTTATATTTTGAATGAGGATACCAACCATAGCGGTCGTACTGGCAATCATAAATCCTGCCAACACCGATGGTAATAAGGATACGTTCAAGAATTTCTTGGTCATCTTTTCGAAGTTCTATTTCAAACTCCGGACGAACCTCAAAACCTCTTTTCAAAGTTTTGTGTTTACCAATACTAATCGAGAACGACCCCTCACCATCTATAAAACCGCATACATAGTTAGGATCTAATTTTTTCCTTTGAATTTGTTCCTTCCCAAAAGGCAGATTTAATTTCGGATTAATCCGACGATCTACTTTTTTGGTACTACGAACTCTGCTGACTTCTTGCATAATATTTGATGTGATTTCTCACTATCATACTTTATTTTACTAAATCTCGATGTTAGTATACAACGAGACTGTGGATAAAGATTATGCAAGATCTCCTACGGTAACCGAATACACTTTTGTTTCCATCTCGATGCCACGATACACAAAACGACTTTTTTCACAATAGGTTTCTCCATGTACTCGCAGGATGACCTTCGTTTTGTGCCATAACTGGCATTCAAGCTACAAACTGCTACCCACGCACCAGAGCAAAGCTCGGTACGGGACTTCGTTTGGCTTACGCCAAACTCCGCTTTCCCCCTTCACTGAAACAGCTCACGCCGTAACAACTGGGATTTCGCTTCATTTCATTGTGAATTGAAATGGTTGGACTAACTCTATAAAAGAGCGCACCAACTAACATACTCGATCGCATAGCGACCCGAGTACAAGACTTGAGAACGTATTCACCGCGGTATAGCTGACCCGCGATTACTAGCAATTCCAACTTCATGAGGTCGAGTTTCAGCCCTCAATCTGAACTGGGGCGACTTTTATTACGATTGGCTCGGTCTTACGACGTCGCAACGCGTTGTAGTCGCCATTGTATTATGTGTGTAGCCCAAGGTATCAAAGGGACATGCTGACCTGGCGTCATCCTCGCCTTCCTCCCAGCTTCAAATACGCTTCACTTCGTTCAGCAATTTTTAATTTTTAATTTTGTAATTTTTAATGAATGATCAAATATTCAATTTTAAAATTGAAACATTGAAAATTATTTAAAAATTAAAAATTTTAAATTAAAAATTGCCCGAAGTGTACTTGAAGCTGGGCAGTCTCGCCTGATACGTATAACAGACAACGAGGGTTGCGTTCGTTACCCCACTTAAGGGAACGGTTCAAACTACGAACTGACGACGGCCATGCATCACCTGTCCCGATGCTCTTGTGGAGCCACTAATATTTCTACTAATGTTCATCGGGATTTCAAACCTTGGTAAGGTTTTTCGTTTATCATCGAATTAAACCACATA
>JAHFOB010000031.1 GCA_023267045.1 Candidatus Zambryskiibacteriota bacterium | reverse complement strand
GTTTTTGTAAGTCACAATATGGCAGCGATTGAAAGGTTATGTTCAACTGTTATTCTCTTAGAAAAAGGAAAAGTGATGAATATTGGACCAACAAAACAAATAATAGATGAATATATAAATAAAGTTTTTGTATCAGATGAGAGCGAACTTATTCTTCCTATTAAAGAAAAGACTCCCATGTCTTTCACTAAAATTTCAATAACAAATTTTGAAGGACGACCTACGAACAAAATCATTCAAAATGAGGATTATTACGTAAATCTGGAATTTGAAACATTTAAGAAAACAGAACAAGTTGATATAAGTGTATCACTTCGAAACTCCAGAAACACAGTCCTAACTTTTTCTAGCTTGTCAGACAAGGTAGACGGAAAACTAAAATCATACGAACCAGGAAAATACAATCTAAAAGTAAAATTTAGAGGAGGATATCTCATGCCTGATACTTATTTCATCAGAATCAGCATTCATCATCCTGGAACAGTAAACATTGATACGAGAGAAGATGTTTTTGGCTTTACAGTTTTGACTGTTCCAGGACAAAAACCTATAAATTATAGTGTAGGAGCTGTTTCTCTTCCAAGTGAATGGATAACCCCCTAAATATGAGCTCTAGAGTATTGCCAAAAGTTTTGTTTGTTTGTGATAAATGGCATGGAAATAATCCAAAGAATGGCCTATCTGAATGGGGAAAAAATCTACGAGGATCACTAGAGGAATCAGACTTAGCCTTAACAGAGGTTTTTCATTTTGACGATTATTATTTTCAAAACAAAGAGAGCGGTGATAAGGCTTTTTTGGAAAAAGTAAAAGAATGGAAACCAGAAGTAATATGTCTTATACCATCTGGAATACCTGATTCCAAATGGAATGTGTTAAGTTGGGAAACTTTGAAAGAGACAAAAAATAATTTAAAAATACCAATAATCGCCATTTTTGGTGATATAGAAGATCCTAACGATGTAAAAATATCTAAAGCTTTACTTCCTTATGTTACTTTTAACATCGCCACAGCTTCTGCTACAGCAGTTGGTAGAATGAATAATAAAGAGAAATATTTATATATGTGGGTACCGACAAATCCACAGATTTACAATGATCCAAAAAAACCACGCAATATTTCACTCTCATATATAGGAACATTTAAAAGACACCGACTCAGAAAAATAAATTATTTAAAAAATAATAACGTGTCAGTATTTTGTGCTGGAGGAGAAAGTCAAGAACATCTTACACCAGAAGAATACGCCGATATGTATCAGCGTTCCAAAATAACTTTGAGTTTTTCTCGAGCTTTGTATTCGCACGTTATCAACGCCAGACCTTTTGAAGCTATAGCTTGTGGAACTATGCTACTCGAGCAAGAAGGATTTGAGACTCCAAAAATGTTTATTCCTTTTATTGATTTTGTTCCATATACAAACAATAAAGATTTGCTAAAGAAAGCACAGTACTATTTAATACACGACAAGGAAAGAGAGACAATAGCTAGAAACGGATGGAATAAAGTAAACACACTGTATTCAGCTAAAAATTTCTGGCAAAAAGTTTTGGACAGAACCTTGGGTGGAGATTTTCATAAATACCAAACTAATTTTTCTATAAAAACAGCTGACCTCTCGCGTTTGCCTAAATGGAGAGCTTGGAGATTGAAATTTTTGGATGCTTTGTGCTCGACTAATTTCGGATTTAGCATCTACTTTCAGATTGCCAAAAGAGCAAACTTGGAATACTGGGATTATATATCTAATAAATACCCTGTCTTAAAGATATTTAGCAATAAGGAATAAATGAAATAGTCCATAATTAACTGTTACCCAAATCTCTGAATAGTTTTCTGATAATTTTTCTATCAAATTTGAGGTCCTCCGTGTTTCCTTTGCACATCATACAACTTGCTTCGAAGTTTCTCAATCTGCGAGAGTAGAGTTTTCGGATTTAGTGTCAGATGCTCAGCCCTTAACTTTCCTTTAACTTCTTCCGATATGTCAAGGTGATTTAAAACTCTTTGGTACGGGGTCTTGGCTTTCTCGTATTTTCTTTTGTACTTGGCTCCAATACGAAAATTTTCAATGGTTTTGCGTGACGGTATGAAGTGGTTGGTATACAAATTCAAAACAAAATACAAATCATTCAAAACAGGTACCGCTTCTCTGGCATCAAGTCTGATATACCCGACATACTTCCTGACAATATGACCGTTTCTTTCTTCCACAACCATGTTGTCATTTTTCTGGTACGGTCTGCTTCGTGTCAACTTGATGTCATACAACAATGCCCAGTCGTTTGCTCCATGATTGATGAACTCACTACCGGTGTCTGTGTGTCGACGAAGGAAAGGAAATGGGAGATGACATCTGGCGTATTCATCATTGGCTCTGGTAGCTTGTTCTCCTTTGTTCCACTGAGATCTGAGAATATTCCAAAGTGTCGGCACGTCCGTAGCATTGAATGTATAGACAAAGTCACCCTTGAGAGTTGATCCGCAATGAGCCACTGTGTCCACCTGCAAAACTCCTGGATTGACATCTTTCCATTCGCCGACAGATATTGGAATGATGGTTTTGATGTTTGAAGGCGAGGTGGAACAAAATCCTTGACCCTTTCTTTTTGTTCTCTCGAATTCGGAAACTCTCCGTTTAACCGTTCTCTCCGACATAGCCAGAAGTTTTCCGGTGGCTTCGTCCG
>JAHFOB010000010.1 GCA_023267045.1 Candidatus Zambryskiibacteriota bacterium | reverse complement strand
ATATAGCAAACCAAGGCAAGAAAGACTACGGTACCACAGGTCGTTTCAGATTCTCATGAACCCTTGAACCCGAAACCCCGTACGACTCTGTAATCAGAGGAGTGCGGGGAGGAGGTCATTTATGTTCTGACGATCGGTTCGAACTCTGAAACTGGTTTCCATGATCGAAACTCATTTGTCATGACCATGTTTGAGTTTTTACCGTTTGTACCAGTGACTTCTTTGACATGAACAATCTGTCCTGTTGGGACATGTCGCAAACGTACTGGTGGAACCAATTCGTAGCAGTTTTTCACTGTTTGGCTGACGTATATAGTTTCTGCCAGACCCATTATAGGGTTCGTACTTTTCACAAGTACCTCCGGGCATATTTCTACCACAATACTAAAGTCATTGCAACGAAAGTGGTTTTAGTATATAGTTTTTCTCATACGAATTATACGAATGTAATCGAATGTGCGAATAATTCGGTTCATCACGTTACATTCGTCATTTTTTATGCAAAGAGACTACACGTTAGATAAAGTTCGAAACTTTGGAATCATTGCCCACATTGACGCTGGTAAAACAACCACGTCTGAACGTGTCCTTTTTTATACCGGAATGACTCACAAGATAGGCGAGGTTCATGAAGGTGAAACAGTCACAGACTGGATGGAACAAGAGAGGGAGCGGGGTATTACTATTACTGCAGCGGCCATCACATGTTTTTGGGTCCCGACTTACGGTACCCCGCAGACAAACGCAGAAGGTAACGCAGATAAACGCGGACAAAATGCAAATGCTGATAGGTATAGATTTAATATTATCGATACTCCTGGTCACATCGACTTTACTGCTGAAGTAAAGCGATCTCTGCGAGTACTCGACGGTGCGGTTGTTGTTTTTGACGGAGTTGCTGGTGTTGAACCACAATCTGAAACAAACTGGCGATATGCCGATGACGGAAATGTTCCACGAATCTGTTTTATAAACAAACTTGACAGAACAGGAGCATCTTTTGAACGCTCTTTTGCCTCTATTTTAGATAGACTTACAAAAAACGCCGTGCGAGTTCAGATTCCTATTGGTCTGGAAGATAAATTTGAAGGGGTGGTAGACCTGCTCAAAATGAAAGCTTTTTATTTTGAAGGAAATATGGGTATGACAATAAAGGAAGGAGAGGTGCCAGCAGAATTTCTAGACGAAGCAAAAAAATATCGCGCAGAACTGGTTGAAAAAATCGTCGAACAAGATGACGCTCTGATGTCAGCTTATCTAGAAGGTAAGGAGCCAACACTTGAAGTTCTTAAGGAAACTTTACGAAAAGCTTCACTAGCTGTAAAAATTATACCAGTTTTTGCCGGTTCTGCGCTCAAAAACAAAGGAGTTCAGCTTGTACTCGACGGCGTCGTTGATTATTTGCCATCACCTCTTGATATGCCTCCTGTTCACGGACTTGATCCTGTAACTGGAGCTGACATATACAGAAATCCATCTGATACAGAGCCTTTTTCTGCTCTAGCTTTCAAACTTCAAAACGATCCGTTCGTTGGACAACTGACTTTCTTTCGAGTTTATTCTGGAACGATAGAAGCTGGTACATATATATATAACGCTACAACAGGTGAGAAAGAAAGACTTGGTCGTATCGTTCGACTTCAAGCTGACAAACGTGAAGAGGTCAAAAAAGTTTTCGCTGGAGAAATTGCTGCAGCCGTGGGACTAAAGTCTGCAAAAACTTCTCACACACTTTGTGATGAAAACAAACCGATCCTTCTCGACCCTATTAAATTCGTAGCTCCTGTTGTTTCTCTTCGTGTTGAACCGAAAACAAAAGCTGACCAAGAAAAAATGGGTATGGCTCTGAAAAAACTTTCTGACGAAGATCCAACTTTTGTTATTTCTTCGAACTCTGATACAGGCGAGAGTATTATTTCTGGAATGGGAGAGTTGCACCTAGAAATCATGGTTGATCGTATGAAACGTGAGTTTGGCGTTGAAGTAAACGTTGGCAAACCACAAGTAGCATATCGAGAAACAATTCTCGGAACTGCTGACGCTGAACACAAATACATCAAACAAACTGGAGGTAAAGGTCAGTATGGTCACGTTAAGATTACTTTGAAACCTCTCGAGAAAATTGAAGAAGGAGCAAAGATTCCTAAAAACGTTCACAGATACGAGGATTTTGAATTCATTGACTCAATCAAAGGGGGAGTTATCCCACAGGAGTTTATTCCTGCAGTTGAAAAAGGTGTTCATGAAGCCATGGATCGTGGTATTGTTGCTGGCTACAAAATGGTAAATATTTCTTGTGAACTTACTTTTGGTTCATACCACGACGTTGACTCGAGTGAAATTGCATACAAAATCGCAGCAAGTCAGGCATTTCAAGATGCGGCAAAACGTGCACGACCAGTTATTTTGGAACCTATTATGAAAGTTGAAGCTATAATGCCAGAGCAGTTCATGGGAGACATCACTGGTTCACTTTCTGGAAAACGTGGACAGATAGAAGGTATGGATGAGAGGGGAATGCTTCGAGTTATCCACGCAAAAGTTCCACTTTCAGAAATGTTTGGATATACAACAGACATTCGTTCAATGACTCAAGGCCGTGGATCTGTAATGATGGAGTTTGATCATTATGAGGTAGTTCCAGCCAACGTTGAGAAAACTATTGTAGAAAGTCGAAAGTAAAAAACCTCCGAAAAATTCTTTTTCTAGAGCTAGCTTAAATAATTCCTGCGAATTATTTAAGCCCAGTCCTCGGCCTTGATCCGTCAAGAACGGGGTGCCTTGACGGAACTAGACTCTTGCGCCTGCGGGGTCTCCAGAAAAAGAATTTTCCGGAGGTTTTTGTTATTAACATGTTATCCAGATAACATATCCTATTTGTTTGATTGTAAAACTATGGCGGGATACAATGTTTGTATGTTTGATGCTACTAAAACCAAAAAAAATACAAATAATTTTGATGTTTTACATTCACAACTTTCTCCAGAGCAGTTAGAAAACATGGAGCGCAAAGTTCCTATCAGGTTTGAAAACATGCGCAAGCCAACAGAAATATATCCAGTTGTTGAAGAAGAAATACTTCCGAAAAAACTGGAAAAAATAAAAATCCCAGAAAAAATAGAAAAAAAGTTAGAAGTAAAATCTGCAGAGTCTAGTCTTCATCCTGCCAAAGAAAAAATGACAATGGAAGAAAATGACAGAATTTCTTCTGCCAGAAAAGAATATTTGGTTCATCTCCACAACTATCTAAAATCAGTCAGATCAAGAAGAGAACTGTTTACCAAAACAATTTCTGGTTTTGGCATAGACAAACAGATGCCACAATTGACAGAGTCTAAAGAACTTTTGGATGCAGAGGGTATCTATTTTTCAGCAATAAATGAAGCAAACAAAGGCTTTTTAGAAGGTTTTCATAATATCGAGATTGTCGTAGCTGAACAAGAAAAAGAAAATAACATTGTTTTTTCAAGATTGAGTGATGCTTTTTCTCCACGAGAAAAAAATATACATCGCAAGGCAATGCAAAGTTGGGATGGGTTTTCCGAAGAAAAAAATAAACTTGCAGAGGCTCTTTTGAACGAAAATAATGTAAAATTTCAAAAAAGTCCAAAAGCTCCGTCATACACCGGCTTTCGAGCTGGTAAAAATATTGATGAAGAAACAAAAGACATGAAAGTTTTTGCCAAAGTTGAAGAAATGTCGAAAGAAGTTTTAGAAAAAGTACAAGAACAAAAAGTTACAGAAAATTCTCGAACAATGCAGTTTGATTATGAGGGTAAACCAGTTGAAATTCTCTTAACTAGAGAAAATGGTGCAAATGATGAAACCTTGAGAGTTTTTTTCCAGAACAAAGAAATCGCAAAAGGTCTTTTGACTAAAAGTGGTTTGCAGGTTAGACTGCACCCGGCTTTCAAGGCAGGTTTTCTCTTTGCCAAGACCGACTCACAGAAGGCATTTGAGAAAATTTTGCCAAATCTTAAGTCTCTGAAAGCAAATATTTAAACTATGACTACTTTAGAAACTGCAACAAATTGGGGAATTTCGACACTAAATGAAAATGAAAAAGTAAACGTCGGAAGTCGAATAGGAAAAATGTTGTACCAAGCTATCTTGGTCAGATCTTTGAGTATTCTTTCAGAGAAAGAGGAGAGGGAATTGGATTCTCTCTTTGATAACGACAACACTACTCCCGAAGACGTCGTTATTTTCCTACAATCAAAAATTCTAAACTTTGATGAACTGGTTAAAGAAGAGCGCAAAAAACTAAAGAAGATTCTTGGTCTGTAGTCCGACACTTCTTGACTATTTGGTATTGTTTGTTTATGATTGTATCCGTCGCATGAGCGACTGTTTTCTTTTGAAGTTCCCAAAACTTAGCGATATATTATTTGTTCGAACGTTAAGTTTTTGGAATTTCCCCGCCAAAATTTTGCAAAGCAAAACTTAGGCGGGCAAGACAAAATGGCAAAAATTATTAGTTTAATAATTTAATTTTCAATTTAAAATTTTCAATTTTCAGACAATTTTCAATGAATTAATTTCTAAAATTAATCATTAAAAAATTAGAAATTGTTTAAAAATTAAAAATTAGAAATTAGAAATTATTCAAAATAATCATATGGCAGAAACACAAGGAGTTTTTGATCGAAGTAAGCCTCACATAAACGTGGGAACAATCGGTCACGTTGACCATGGAAAGACAACATTAACAGCAGCTATTTTAGCTGTCCTTGCTCGTCAGGGCAATGGCTATTCAGCAAGAGTTGAGGGTATAGATAAAATAGACGGTGCTCCAGAAGAAAAAGCACGTGGTATTACTATTTCTCTCCACCACTCTGAATATGAAACACCAGCTCGTCACTACGCACACGTGGATGCACCAGGACACGCTGACTATATTAAGAACATGATTACCGGTGCCGCTCAAATGGACGGTGCTATTCTCGTGGTTGCAGCTACAGATGGAGTGATGCCACAAACACGTGAGCACGTACTTCTGGCAAAGCAAGTTGGTGTGCCAAATCTAATCGTATTTCTAAACAAGTGCGATATGGTTCCTGACAAAGAGCTTATTGATTTGGTTGAGGAGGAAGTTCGAGAGCTCCTTACCAAGCAAGGTTTTGATGGAGCAAAGACTCCTGTTATTAGAGGATCAGGCTTGAAGGCTCTTGAGTCAAAAGACAACACAGATGAATGGGCAATGAAAGTTTTGGAACTTGCAAACGCTTTAGATGCGTTTCCAATGCCAGTTCGAGATTTGGATAAGCCATTTCTTATGCCAGTTGAAGATATATTCTCTATTGAAGGGCGAGGAACTGTTGTGACAGGCCGTATTGAGAGAGGTATTGTAAAAGTAGGTGAAGAAATAGAATGTGTTGGTTTAGAAGAGACAAAGAAATACACAGTTACTGGTATTGAAATGTTTAATAAATCTCTTAATCAAGGTCAAGCAGGAGATAATGCTGGAGTTTTGCTCCGAGGTGCAGACAAAGACGGTGTTCACCGAGGTCAGGTTTTGGCAAAGCCAAAGTCAGTAACTCCTCATACAGAATTTACTGCTGAAGTTTACATTCTCAAGAAAGAAGAAGGTGGAAGACACACACCATTTTTCACTGGCTACAAACCACAGTTCTACGTTCGAACAACAGACGTAACTGGAGATGTGACTCTAAACGAAGGTGTTGAAATGGTTATGCCAGGAGACACAGTTACTTTCAAAGTTAAACTTGTTGCTCCAGTTGCGTTGGAAGATAAGACTAGATTTGCTATCCGAGAGGGGGGAAAAACTGTCGGCGCAGGGGTAGTGACCAAGATAATTGCATAGCAATTATCTTGGCGGATTGCATCCAGTTTTGAAACCGATTCTTTAATCTAAAAATCAAAAAACCACCGAAAGGTGGTTTTTTGATTTAAGAAATGATAGGTTAATTTGAGAGGTGCTTAATGGGGGTGTACAAATCTTGGGGGAAACAGTGGAACCCGAGTGTACGCCACGCACCCGGATTCCAATGTGAATGCAAAACATCATTTGATGCTTGGAGTATTTTTAAACAAATACCATTGTTACTTGGTCTGGGCACACACAGTCACATAAAAAGGAAGGGACATGCTGGGGTCGCAATATTTCAGTGCGATGAATGTCATGAATACTTCTGGTTTCATTTAACTACTCCACTAGCTCGAGTTTTTCGTAAGAAGTCAGTTTTGTGGAAAAAATGAGGATGTTTAGAAGTAGACTTACCCCATACCCCATAGGAAATTCCTATGGGGTCAGACTGATTTTGCAAAGTGCAGAGTCAGTCTTTTGTTTATACAATACTTCGGATTACCTCAGTATCCTGAATTTTTATAGTCGTCCTACGTCGTTCCTCCTCTGGACTCCTTAAAAATTCGGACTTGACCCTGTAGTAGAAGTTGATCTTGCACTAAAGTGCAAAAGAATTTAAGATCAACTTCACTACAGGGTTCAACCCTGTAGTGAGCTATGCTCTACTACTGGGGTTGAATAAAAAACACATATCTGTTAGTATCTTTGAATTGATTATTTATTCGTAAATTCGATTACATTTGTATAATTCGTATGCCGACTAAAGAAACAAAAAAAGCTCCAGCTAAAAAAACAGTTGCAAAAAAAACCGCAGTGAAAGCTGTTAAAGTTTCTCCTAAAGCAGATGTTATTTCTAAACTTCGAATTCGTGTTCGAGCGTACGAATACAAAATCCTAGACTTGTCTGTAAAGCAGATTATAGATACAGCACTTCGATATGATGCAAAAGTCGAAGGGCCAATACCTCTTCCAACAGAAATAAAAAAATATACTGTAAACCGATCCGCTTTCGTCTACAAAAATGCCAGAGAACAGTTTGAAATGCGAACACACAAAAGACTTATCGACATTCTCAATCCTACACCGAAAATAATGGAGGCTCTGACGAATTTGAGTCTACCGAGCGGAGTTAATATCGACGTGAAGATTATATAAAAACATAAAACCGCCGAGAGGCGGTTTTATGTTGCAAAAGAATTAAACATCTGTTAGTATAGCGAAATCGTTTAAAACGATTGTTTAAGGCGACTAGCTAAGGGTAATGTTGAGAACTTACTTTCTCATTGACTATCCGCAAACCGTCGCCAGAATATTGAGTGAGTTCTATTTAGATTTGGATGCATTCGTACATTCGATTTAATTTATATAATTCGTAACATGAAATTTATTTTAGGGACAAAAGTAAATATGACACAAATCTTTGATGACAAAGGTGTGGTCCATCCAGTAACCGCTCTAAAGGCCGGTCCTGTTGTTGTTACTGCAATAAAAACTCTGAAATCAGATGGTTACAACGCTGTGCAAGTCGGTTTTGGTGAACGAAAAGAAAAAAATATAACAAAAGCTGTAAAAGGACAGATGAAGGGAGGAAATTATATGTACTTGCGAGAATTTCGACTAGACAGTGAACCTACTTTCAAAATTGGTGACTCAATCGATCTTTCTACATTTTCAGCTGGAGACATGGTTACTATTTCTGGAACATCAAAAGGTAAAGGTTTCCAAGGTGTGGTAAAGAGACACGGTTTTCACGGAGGTCCACGATCACACGGACAGAAACACTCTGAACACGAGCCGGGTTCTATCGGTGGAGGTGGACGAGACGGAGGTCGTGTGGCAAAAGGAAAAAGAATGGCCGGAAGAATGGGCTCTGACAGGATCACTTCAAAAGGTTTGACTATCGTTTCGGTAAAACCAGAGACTGGAGAAATTTTTGTACGTGGTGCTGTGCCAGGACGAAGAGGAAGTCTGGTTGAACTACGGGGGAGTTAAAAGTAAAAAGTTGAAAGTGGAAAGAAAATATAAAGACGAATAATTCACTTGATAACTTTATACTTTATACTTTCAACTCAAAAACATGGAAAAATTAAAATCAAAAATCTACACAATCACAGGCAAAGAATCAGGAACTATTGATCTTCCGGAAAGTGTTTTTGGTCTTCCTTGGAATGCTGACTTGGTTCACCAGGTTGTAACGGGAATGGAGTCTAGTGCTCGCACAAACGTTGCCCACACAAAAAACCGAGGTGATGTTTCTGGTGGAGGTAAAAAGCCGTGGCAACAGAAGGGAACTGGTCGCGCTCGACACGGTTCTATCCGATCACCGCTCTGGGTTGGTGGAGGTGTGACTCACGGCCCACGAAACGATAAAGTTTTTGCGCGAAAAATAAACAAGAAAATGAAAGCAAAGGCCCTCTACACTATTTTGTCAGCTAAACTAAAGAGTGGTCAGGTTATGTTTGTTGATGATATTTCTCTTCGAGTAATAAAAGCAAAAGAGGCAAAAGATGTTCTGTCTTCTCTTTCAAAAGTTTCAGGATTTACAGATTTACTTTCAAAAAAGAAAAACTCGGCATACATCGCTCTTTCTGCCAAAGACAAAGCGACAGAAAAAAGTTTTGGAAATTTTGGAAATGTCTTGGTTGATGAAATACGAAACGTCAGTCCTCTTGACCTTATGAAATACAAATACGTTGTTATTTCAAACCCAGTCAAAGGCTTGCCACAGATAACGGAGAAGTTGGGAAGTAAAAAGTTGAAAGTATAAAGTAAAAAGTCATGAAAAAAGATTTAAATTCAGTTTTGCTCAATCCTCACATCACAGAAAAGGCGACCATGTCTTCAGAGTCTGGAGTTTATGTATTTGAAATTGATCCAAGCTCTTCAAAGTCAGATGTACAAAAAGCTTTCATAGAGAAATACAAAATACATCCTAAAAAAGTTGCCACCGTAACTATTCCCGCCAAAAATGTTTTTGTACGAGGAAAGAAAGGTAAAAAATCGGGTTACAAAAAGGCTTATGTGTATTTGAAAAAAGGCGAGAAGATAGAAATAATTTAATAGCGATACGAATATACGAAACATGCGAATGAAACGAATAAATATAAAAAAGAATAGCTTAGAGAATCCATTCGTATTATTCGCATAAATTCGTATATTAGCATCGATAAAAAAATGAAAAGATATAAACCTTATACTAAATCACGAAGAGAAATGTCTACCATTGAATATGGTAATTTCATAACTACTTCAGAACCATACAAAGCCCTCACTCATGGTTTCAGACGAAAAGTTGGACGAAATAATCAAGGAGAGATAACTACTCGTCACAAAGGTGGAGGCCACAAAAGACTTTTCCGAGAAGTTGATTTTACATACGACAAAATAAATATTCCGTATGTTATTAAAACTGTAGAGTATGATCCAAACAGATCAGGATTTATCGGTTTAGCTCAATACAAAGATGGTGAGAAGAGATACGTCTTGCTTCCAAAGTCTGTCAAAGTTGGTGATGTTTGCGTTACTTCCGAAAATGCTGAAGTCAAAGCAGGTAACAGACTTCCTCTGAAAAATATAACTATTGGTACTTTTGTCTACAACGTTGAGGTCAAACCTCGTGGTGGAGCTAAAATGGCACGTTCAGCCGGAAACTTTGTTGAAGTTATTGCAAAAGACGCTGGATATGTTGATATAAAACTTCCTTCAACAGAAGTTCGCAAAGTGATGGATACATGTTGGGCAACTGTTGGTGAAGTTTCAAACGATGAGAATCGTTTAGTAAATTTGGGTAAAGCTGGACGATCACGATGGCTTGGCATACGACCGACAGTTCGAGGTACAGCGATGAACCCAGTTGACCATCCACACGGAGGAGGTGAAGGTCGTCAGGGAAGAGGACGAAGACGAGCAATCTCTACATTCGGTAAACCAACAGGAAAAGGACAGAAATCTCGAACTCCAAAGAAATATTCAAATAAGTTTATTGTTAGTCGTCGAAAGGTTGGTAAAAGCAAATAGCAGTAGCAGTAAAACAAAAACTCCCGAAAGGTGGTTTTTTGTTTGACACAATGTTTTTTAACCGTAGTATTATTTTTGGAGGCTAAGAATGAACAAAAAACAGTTTTTTCACAGTATCTACGAGTGTGCTCGTTATCTCAGCTTGATGAGAAATGACATGGCAGTCACAGAAGACGAAGAGCGGAAACTGGCCATTGAAACAGTTCGAAGTATTCTCTCTTTGAAAGAGGGTGAAGTTGTCGAGAATGACAACCCCATTCTTCAGGCGATTTATTCCGCGTGGGAGGCTTTGTGTGATCAACGGGGTTGGGTCTCCGTTCACCACGTCATGGAAGCTGGGGTAAACGCATGGGAGTACTATCAGGGTACGGTGAAACCCACTCTCTCGTCGAGTGAAGTTGATATTCATTCTGGAGTACACGTCGAAGGCAAGTTTGGACCCCTGGGCAATATGCAGGGATCTGATCATCCTTTCCGCAAGGACTGAGATGAACAAGGGCGGACGATTGTGTCCGCCCTTTAACGTACCTGTTGACCCCAGTAGTAGAGCATAGCTCACTACAGGGTCTAACCCCGTAGTGAAGTTGGCATTATTTTCTTCTGCGCTTTGGCGCAATGCCAACTTCTACTACTGGGTTGACATCTAGAGCCATTTTGTATAGTATAAACGCCAAGTTAAGAGAATAACTCTTATCTCGTTTTGTTAGCGGTATCTTTTACATACCACCGACAAAGTGGTTTTTCTTTTGAGAAAAATAATAGTTTGGTTTTCATTCGTAAATTCGATTAAATTTGTAATATTCGTATCAATGACACGATCATCAAAAAAAGGTCCATACGTAGATCCTCGTCTACTTAAGAAAATTGAGGGTAAAAAGCCTCTTGAAACAGGGGTTATTAAGACGTGGTCGCGAGCCTGTGTTGTTTCTCCAGAGATGATCGGTTTTACATTTGGCGTTCACAACGGTAAAACACATTTGGAAGTATTGGTCTCTGAAGATATGGTTGGTCACAGACTTGGCGAGTTTTCTCCTACTAAAAAGTTCATTAAACACGGAGGAAAGATGCAGAAAGAGCTTGAAATGAAAAAGAAAGAAAGTGAAATCGCTGCTGCACAGTCTGCAAAAACTGCAACAGAACCAGCTGCTGGAGCAAAGAAGTAACCGCGATACAAATATGCGAATACATACGAATAAAACGAATAGAATACAAAAAACGAATTTCACTTCGTATCATTCGCATAATTCGTAGATTAGTATCGATATCATTTATGAAAATAGCAAAAGCAACACTTTCAAATTTCAGACAAGCTCCTCGCAAAATGCGATTGGTGGCTAACTCTGTGCGAGGCAAGAGAGTCACAGAGGCACTAGTCAATCTTGATTTCGTTGCAAAGAAAGCATCAAGCCCGATAAAAAATTTGATTATGTCGGCTCTGGCAAATGCAAAAGCTCTTGATATTGCCACAGAGAATCTGGTAGTCAAAACAATAAAAGTTGATAGTGGATCGATCCTATACCGAAGACGACCGGCGGCTCGAGGTTCAGCTCACCCTATACGAAAACGAACAAGTAGCATTTTCGTTGAACTCGGCGAAAATGAGTTAAAAAGTAAAAAGTTGAAAGTTATCAAGGAGATACAGGGTTCAAAAGAAAAGAAAATTAATTCCAAAAAACTTTAAACTTTATACTTGATAACTTTTAACTAATCCCATGACTCACACCGTACATCCATATTCACATAGACTAGGAATCATACGAGATTGGAAATCTCGCTGGTTTGGCGTGAAAAGTAAATACAAAGAATTTCTAAAAAGCGATGTCCTTTTGCGAGAACACTTGGAGAAAAAACTTCGAGGAATGTATGTTAGTAATATTGAAATGGAAAGAGGAGAGAAAATCTTGCGCATTATTATAGAAACATCTCGCCCTGGAATGATCATCGGACGATCTGGTGACGGTGCTGTTAAATTGAAAAACGATGTTCTGGCTTTCATCGCAAAAAAGAAACTGTCTTCAGGTGGTGAAGTAAAAATCGATATCAAAGAGATCCGTTCTCCAGAGTCAAACGCTATGATAGTCGCTCAAATGATTGCCGACGGTCTTGAAAAGAGACTTCCTTTCAGACGAGTGACAAAGCAAATGGTTGAGAAAGTTATGGCGAACCGTGATGTCCAGGGTGTCAAAATAGAGCTTTCAGGACGTCTAGGTGGAGCAACAATGGCGCGACAGGAGAAAATAAAACGTGGACGAATTCCACTTCAGACTTTCAGAGCAGATGTTGATTTTTGTAAATATGAAGCGCGACTTCCGTACGGGGGGATTGGTATCAAAGTCTGGATATATAAAGGTGAGATTTTTTCTGCGAAAAAATAATTTTCAATTTTTAATTTACAATTTTTAAAAAACCATGTTAGTCCCAAAAAAAGTTAAATATAGAAAATGGCATACGTTCCGAAAAAACGCTAACAAAGTTGGCGTGGCTTCTCGCGGGACAACAGTTGCTTTCGGATCTCATGGACTAAAGGCTCTTGATGGCGCTCGTATAATGTCCAACCAACTAGAAGCTGCGCGAAAAGCTCTGTCACGAGAAGTTGGAAAAACGGGAAAAGTTTGGATACGAATTTTCCCAGACATGCCTCTTACAAAAAAGCCGGCTGAAGTGAAGCTTGGTAAAGGAAAAGGGGATTTGTTCGGATATTGCGCACCTGTAAAGCCAGGACGAGTTATTTTTGAAGTTGATGGCGTAACAGCGGAAGTTGCTATCGAATCTTTGCGAAAAGCTGGTACAAAACTGCCACTTCGAACAAAAATCGTCGCTTCTCATCATTAAATACGAATTATACGAATGAAATCGAATTTACGAATATGAAAAACAAAACTATAAAAAATAATATAAACAAAAGCCCAAAGGAACTAATCTCGCTTCTCGGTGAGAAAACTTTAGCGTTACGAAACTTTCGTTTTTCTGTCGCTGGAAGTAATACCAGAAATGTTAAGGAAGGATATGCTCTTAAAAAAGATATTGCCAGAATCAAAACAATATTGAATGCTAAGAAGTTAGAAAGTAAAAAGTTAAAAGTATAAAGGGGAGCATCAACTTGATAACTTTAAAACTTTCAACTTTTAAACTAAACACATGAAAATCTCACAAAATATAAAAAATAATACGGAAAATGATACAAAAGCTAAATCTAAAAGTAAGATTTTCTCTGGCGTTGTCGTTTCTGACAAAATGAAAGACACTGTTGTTGTCAAAGTCAGTCGCTTTGTGAAACACCCAAAGTATGGTAAATACATATCGATCGACAAAAAGTTTAAGGCTGATGACAAAGGAAACACAAAGAAAATAGGGGACAAAGTCACTATCGAAGAGTGCGCTCCTATTTCAAAGGATAAACACTTTAGGGTAGTAGCTAGTTCGTAAAGTTATAAAGTTTATAAAGTAAATTCAAATTCACTTTACAAACTTTAAAAACTTTTAAACTTTATAACTTATTATTATGATACAACCACGATCAATCGTTAAAATAGCTGATAACTCCGGAGCAAAAATCGGACGAGTTTTCAAAGTGCTCGGGAGTGCTAAGAAACGATACGCTTCTATCGGCGAGCTTGTGGTTATTTCTGTCCAAAAAGCAGAACCTCGAAAAGCTACAAAGAAAAAAGATGTTTGTTATGCAATAGTTGTTCGCCAAAAATCTCCTTTCAGACGAAAAGATGGTTCATATTTGCGATTTGATGAAAACGCAGTTGTGCTTGTTATGAAAGATTCAAAGAAAAAAGAACCGACAGCTGGTCGTGTCTTCGGCCCGATTCCTCGAGAGATTGGTGAGGTGGGATATCAGAAGATTATCAGTTTAGCCCCAGAAGTCGTGTAACGCGATGCAAATATACGAATACATGCGAATGATACGAATAAGAAAATAATTTATGAAAATTAAGAAAGATGACAAAGTAATAGTTTTAACGGGAAAAGACAAGGGCAAAACCGGCTCTGTGGTTAAAGCTATACCAAAAGAAAACAAAGTTATTGTTTCTGGCGTCAATGTTTTGAAAGTTCATCAAAAGCCACGAAAGGCGGGAGAGAAAGGTCAGATCATAGACAAGGCAATGCCAATTCACGTTTCTAACATAAAGAAGACAAAATAATTTTTAATTCTTAATTTTGTAATTTTTAAAAATTAAAAATTAAAAATTCAAAAATTATAAAATTCTTAAATACCATGAAATCAATAAAAGAAAAAACAAAAGAATCATTTGAAGCGCTAAAGGCAGATTTTGGTTATACAAACGCTATGCAAGCACCAAAAATTGAGAAAGTTGTTGTCTCAACCGGCGTCGGCTCTCAAAAAGACAAGAAAAAACTTGACCTTGTTGCTGATAGACTTGGAATTATCACTGGACAAAAGCCAGTCAGAAAAGGTGCAAAAATTTCCATTGCTTCTTTCAAAGTTCGAGCAGGGGATACTGTTGGAATGCAAGTTACACTTCGCGGACACAGAATGTATGATTTTCTAGACAGACTTGTAAACATTGCTCTTCCTCGAACAAAAGACTTCCGAGGAATTTCAAGTAACGGCATCGACCAAATGGGTAACTACACTCTTGGTATAAAAGAACATACTATTTTTCCAGAAACATCAGACGAAGATTTACGAGACGTTTTTGGTCTTGCTGTCACTATAGTTACAAACGTCAAAGATAAAAAGGAAACAAAAGCCTTTTTAGCCCACCTAGGTTTTCCTTTCAAAAAAATAGAAACAAAAGGCGAGAAAGAAGTATCTCTCGGAGGGTTTGCAGCCAAAAAGCCAGAACCTAAGAAGAAAAAAGCAAAAGCTGAATAAGTGTATAAAATCTCAAAAAAGCCCTATTTTAAGGGCTTTTTTGGTAATATACCAAGACATTGACAATTTTTTTAACTATGATAAAATGCTAGGTAGAACTACTGACCTGGCAGAACCCAGGAAATTTGACAAAGGACAACGTCATGAGCGCAAAAAGCGTGTGTGACATCGGGCTTCACAAGAGCCATGAATTCATTCTGGCTCTAGAGAAAGCGGGATTCACCGATGATCTGTTTCAGGAAGTCATCAGTTCACGTGGCAACAAAAAGGCGAAAGCCATGTATGCCGCTGTGACTGATGGGAACCAAGCGGACGATCGCTTCGAGCTTCTCAACACCTTCGAGGTGGTTGTGCCGGAAGGTTACGACCATTCAACTCGACTAACCACTTTCAAAGCGGCTCATCAGAGTGAGGAGAACAAGGAGTTCTACTACTACAATGAGGCGATCACGGACGCAAACTTCGCCAAGGCGACGACCAAACTCGCCCCCGGCCGGAAGTTCACCGTGAAGGTGTTTGGGATCAACGGTCGTGTCACTTCGAACGACTGTCTCTTGCACCTCAAGCGTGTCAGTGCCACTCTCGTCGGCGCACAAGGCATTTCGATCGTCTACGAGCAAGCCAAGAATGAACTACCGAAAGGTAAGTGGTCCGTCTCGTTTGATGAGAAGGATGCACTTCCGTTTCTCGGCGGTTGCCGCAGGGTTCCGTATGTGTACCGGTACTCGGACGGTGACTTCCGGTTGAACCTCGGGCACTTCGAGGATGACTGGGACGACGAGTACTGTCTCTTGGCTTTCTGCGACTAGAGTGCTTAGGCACTTTGGCAACTGAAAGTGTTCTTCTATTCTTGGGCTCTTTGAGCCGGGGCTCCTACCACAAGTGGGGGCCCTTTTTAATTTCTTTGTTAATTTCCGAATTTTTTAATATAATAAATATCGGATATTTGATTGATGTGTGATTACTTTTTTGGGTTACATATCTCAAAATCTCGTGAAGGAATTTTGCCAGTAATTTGCTGGTCATGTCTTGCAGATGTGTGCAACCCTTAACGAAAAAATAAATAAGTCGGTACGCCATACTAGCGAGTTATACATATTTTACATTTGAGACTCGGAATAAAGTACAGAGAATGGCAGGCGCTGTTCTCGGTGAATGATATTGGAAAGTAAGGCGTACAAAGCAAGCAGGGTTTCTCGACGGTTACCACAGGGTTCCGTATGTGAACCGGAACTCGGACGGTGACTTCAAGTTGAACCTCGGGAACTTCGAGGATGACTGGAACGACGAGAACTGTCTCTTGGCTTTCTGCAACTCATTTGATTTCTCAACCCCACAGGTTTTAGCTTGTGGGGTTGAGTTTTATCATATTTTTTCTTCGATACTTTTTTTCCAACCACCGAGCATTCGTCCTGTTTCTTCAAGAAAAACTATGAGTTTTCCATATTGAGTGTGATTGATAATTTTATTTTCCCATCCTATTTGTAAAAAAAATTTAACTATGTCGTTTTTGGCGATTGCTCCAGAGACAAGTGAAAGTTTTTCAAATTTATCATAAGCAAAGCAAGCTCGAAATGTTAATTCTAACAACGAGAGAAATGTCTCATCAATTTTTACTCCTATAGTATAACGATCAATTCGGTTAAATTTTGATAAATAATTATGCCAAATTTGGTATGCTTGTTTTATGCGTATAAGTACTACAGGAGAACTTCGGGGGGGGGGTAACCTTACCAGTATTATCTGTGTTGTAATTTTCCATCAATGTTCATTTTTAAATATACAGATATCATAACAGTAGAAAATCTCTTGGCAACATGGCAACGTTTTGTTTGTGGAAAAAAGAATAAAAAAGATGTTATAGCATTTCAGTTGGAACTTGGAGATAACATAACAAAACTTTACAAAAAATTAAAAGATAAAAACTACAGACATTCAGAATATTCCGCATTTAACATCTCCGACCCAAAACCCAGAAACATTCACAAAGCTACCGTACGTGATAGAGTTGTGCATCACCTGATATATAAAGAATTGTACCCGTACTTTGATAAGAGGTTTATATTTGATTCATATTCATGCAGAAAATACAAAGGAACACACAAAGCATTAGATCGTTTTAGATTTTTTGCTGGCAAAGTATCAAAAAATCATACAAAACAATGTTATGTCTTAAAATGTGACATCAGAAAGTTTTTTGCGAGTGTTGATCACACTGTTCTAAAGAATATATTAAAGAGACATATTGAAGATATTGAGATTAAAGAACTTATTCACAAAGTTATTGATAGTTTTGATCTAAACAAAAATGCTGTTGGACTACCGCTTGGAAATCTGACATCTCAATTATTAGTAAACATATACATGCACGAGTTTGATATGTATGTAAAACAAGAGCTAATAGTCAAATATTATATTAGATATGCTGACGATTTTGTTTTTCTTTCTGAAGATAAAAAGTACCTTGAAGATTTAATTCCAAAAATTGATTATTTTTTAATATCTAGACTTAAACTCACTCTCCACCCAAGTAAGGTTTATATAAAAACATACAGTTCTGGGGTAGATTTTCTCGGCTGGACACACTTTCCTTATTACAGACAGATTAGAACAACAACCAAAAGAAAATTGGTTAAAAACATGAAATGGTATCCCAGACCCGAAAGAGTTAATTCCTACAGAGGACTTCTAGGTCATGGTAATACGCACAAAATACAGAAAGATTTAAAGTTGACTTCCTAGAGCTATTTTGGTAATCTTACCCTCGAGCTGTAAAGCTCTATTTTTCTATAATGTATGGCCGCCTCGCAGTAGCTCGGCATGCTCATAAATTATAGTCATTACATTCCTTAATTTATGGCAAAAACATCAGTATTAGCAAGAGCAGCAAAGAAACAAAAGTTTTCTACTCGGGCAACAAACCGATGTTTTAGATGTGGACGGGGACGAGGTTTTATGCGAGACTTTGGTCTATGCAGAATCTGTTTCCGCGAGCTAGCCAATGAGGGGAAAATTCCCGGTATTAAAAAGTCGTCTTGGTAAGTCAATCCTAACTATAGGGGAGATACTATCGAGATATAATAAACAGTAAAAAGTTCATAAAGTTATAAGGTTCATAAAGTAAATTCAAATTAACTTTACAAACTTTTAAACTTTATAAACTAATTAAATCCCATGGATCCAATCGCAGATATGATAGTTAGAATAAAGAACGCAAGTGATTCAAAGAAAGAATCTGTTGTTTTTCCTTACTCAAAACTAAAAGTGGCTATTTTGGATGTTTTGCAAAAAGAAGGATTTATAAAATCTTTCGGAAAGAAAGGAAAGAAAATAGCTAAGTTTATTGAAGTTGGCCTCGTCTATAACGATGGTACGCCAAAAATAATGGGTGTAGAAAGAGTTTCAAAAACTTCAAAGAGAGTTTATCAAAAATCAAAAGAGATAAACAAAGTAAAATCTGGTCTGGGTTCTCTCATTCTCTCAACTCCAAAAGGTATCATGACAGATAAACAAGCAAAGGTAGAAAATGTTGGGGGAGAAGCTTTGTTTAAGATATGGTAAAGAAATTTTAATAAAAACATGTCACGAATCGGGAAAAAAGTAATAGCAATCCCAGCCAAAACTGAAGTTTCACTTTCAGGGGGACTTTTAACTGTCAAAGGTCCACAAGGCACTTTATCAAAAGATTTTAAGAACGATATTGAAATCACAATAGGAACAAGCGAAATTACTTTGGTTCCTAAAAAAATAACTCTTGAAAACAAAGCTTTGTGGGGAACATATGCTTCTCATATCATGAACATGATCGCCGGTGTTACTACTCCATTTACAAAAAAACTTATTCTGGAGGGTATTGGATACAAATCTGATGTTAAGGGAACAAACCTTGTTATGTCTCTCGGTTTTTCTCATCCGGTTACAGTTGCTATTCCAGCGACACTGAAAGTCACTGCAGAAAAAAACCTTATCACTATTATTGGAGTTGATAAAGAAGTTGTTGGTGGATTTGCGGCAAACGTCAGATCTCTAAAGAAACCAGAACCATACAAAGGTAAGGGTATGAGATATGAGGGGGAGGTTATTAAGCGCAAACAGGGTAAGAAAACAGCCTAAAACTTCCAAATTATGACCAATCTCATCGTCTAAAATTTGAAAAAGAATCGTCACCTACGCACTCAGGTAGGCTCCAATTCTTTTTCAAATTTTATACGCGATCTTGGCCAAATTTGAAAGTTTTGATAAGGTGAATATATGAAAAAGAATCAATTAAAAACGCAAAAGAGAAATAGACGACATGCTCGTATTAGAGCAAAGGTTTTTGGTACAGCCAAAATCCCTCGACTATCTGTTTTCAAATCAAACAGACATATCTCTGCGCAGTTGATTGATGATGTTAATTCTGTAACTATAGCCTCAAGTCATTCTCGAGATGTTAAAGGTAAGAACATGATGGAGAAATCGGCAATGGTTGGTGAAAGTATTGCCGAAAAAGGTTTGGCAAAGAAAGTTAAAGCCGTAGTGTTTGACCGAGGAGGTTTTATTTATACAGGTAATGTAAAAGCTTTGGCCGACGGAGCACGAAAAGGCGGACTAGAGTTTTAGTTCGACCATTCGACAAACTCATGACAAGCAGAGCTCACTATAAATAATAAATATATGGAACCAAATTCAACAGAAATAAATAGTAAAATTGAAGAAGTTGTTGTAGCTACTCCAGCTGAAGTGGTTTTTGAACCTGTAGCTATGGATACTCCTCGAGCTCCAAGAGAATTCCGAAAGAATTCACGCAAATCCGGCCCTCGACGTGAAGCTCGTGCTCGACCTGAGTTTGATCAGAAAATTGTAAGTATTCGTCGAGTGACTCGAGTGGTAACAGGTGGACGAAGATTTGCTTTCTCCGTCGGTATTGTTATTGGTGACAGAAAAGGTAAAGTCGGAGTGGGCTTAGGTAAAGCAGGCGACACACCAGTTGCTATTGATAAGGCAGTGCGAGATGCAAAGAAAAATATGATCAAAGTTAATCTTACAAAAAATAATTCTATTCCTCACGAAACAAGAGCAAAGTTTTCGAGTTCACGAGTTCTTATTATGCGGGCTCCTGGTAAAGGAATTTTAGCTGGTTCATCTGTCCGAACAGTTTTAGAGCTTGCTGGTATAAGAGAAGTCAGTGCAAAAATTTTCTCAAGAAGTAAAAATAAAATAAATAACGCTCGGGCAGCCATCAAAGCTCTTTCGGCGCTGAAAAGTTTGAAGAAATAAAATACCATGCAAACACACAATCTAAAAAGACTACATAAAAATAAAAAACGACGAATAGTTGGTCGTGGTGGTAAACACGCAAAGACTTCTGGTCGTGGTACAAAAGGTCAAAATGCTCGATCTGGTCACAAAAAGCGACCAGAAATTCGTGATTTTATAAAAAGACTGCCAAAACTTCGTGGTCGTGGTAAAAATATAAACACAAGCATCGAAACAAAAGCGGTTGTTTTCAACATTGGTCTCTTTAACAAACTCTGCAAAGCTGGTGATACTATTTCTCCAGAAACATTGGCTAAATTTAAATTGATAGAGTCTGTCAAAGGTGTGATGCCAAAAGTTAAAATACTTGGTGGTGGGGCACTCGATAAAAATCTTGTATTTGTAGGTTGTTCTGTATCAGCGTCGGCTAAATCAGCTATAGAGAAAGCAGGAGGTAGTGTCAAAATGTAGGATAGTCTACAATATAACCATGAAAAGCTTTTTTACTAAATTTGCCCTCGTTCTACAGGATAAAGTCTTGAGACGAAGAATATTCTTTACTCTTTCTGCTCTTATTATATTTAGAGTTCTTGCTTCTGTGCCTATCCCTGGAGTAGATCACGGACGATTGGCACAATTTTTCAGTAGCAACGAATTTCTCGGTCTACTCAATGTTTTCTCTGGAGGGGGTCTGTCACAGCTTTCTATTGTTATGCTCGGTGTTGGTCCATACATTACAGGCTCTATCATCATGCAACTTTTGACTATTATGTCTCCAAAACTAAAGGAGATGTATCAAGAAGATGGCGAAGCTGGCAGACGAAAGTTCAACCAATACGGAAGAATGCTGACTGTACCACTAGCAGTACTTCAGTCCTTCAGCTTTATAAAAATATTGGAAAGTCAGCAAATTTTGCCACATCTTTCCGCTTTTCAAATGTCTGTTGACCTTTTAGTTATTACTGCTGGTTCAGTTTTACTTATGTGGATCGGTGAGCTTATTTCCGAGTATGGTATTGGCAATGGTGTCAGTCTGATTATCTTTTCAGGTATCGTTGCTCGATTACCGACGACTATTGGGCAACTGGTTTTTTCTTTTGATATATCACAACTTCCAATATATCTAGCTTTTCTAGTTGTCGCCTCAATAGTTATTACAGCAGTAGTTATTATCACAGAAGCAGAAAGACCAATTCCTGTAACGTATGCAAAACAAGTTCGTGGAAATAAAGTATATGGTGGGACATCAACATATTTACCGCTTCGAATAAATCAAGCTGGGGTTATTCCGATAATTTTTGCTCTCTCAATACTTCTATTTCCTCAAATGATTCTACGGTATTTGCAAAACGCATCAAATATTAATGTTCAGTCAATTGCTACAACCGTTCTTGGTGTACTTGCCAACTCATGGTTCTATGCCATCGCATACTTTTTCTTGGTTTTTATTTTCACATATTTTTACACAGCAGTTACTTTTGATCCAGATCAAATTTCAACTAACCTTCAGAAAAATGGCGCTTTCATCCCAGGTGTACGACCAGGCAAATCAACTTCTGATCATATTTCAAGAATCCTAACTCGACTGACTTTAGTTGGGGCTCTTTTTCTCGGTTTTATAGCTGTTTTGCCTCTTATTATGAAAGGGCTAACTGGTATTACAGCAGTTTCTGTTGGAGGTACAGCTCTTCTTATCGTTGTATCGGTTGTAATTGATCTTATCAAAAAAGTTGACGCTCAAGCTTCCATAAGGGAATACTAGAAAACCTCTGAAAGCGATTTTTTTTGTATAATGTATAATGTATAACGTATTTTTATACATAATACTTTATACCTTATACTTTTTTAATCCATGCAACCACAAACATTTGTATTTATCGGACGTTCAGGATGCGGAAAGGGAACTCAAGCTGAATTACTAGAAGAAAATTTAAAGAAAAATTACCCAGAAAGTCCAATCTTTTATCTAGAAACAGGTCAAGGTTTTCGTGATTTTATTACAAAAGATAGCTACACAAGTAAACTTTCGGAAAAAATGTATAAAATGGCCGAAGCACAACCAAGTTTTCTTGCTATTTGGATGTGGACGCACATGATTGTTGAAAAATTTAAAGGTAACGAACATTTATTTATTGACGGCACACCAAGAGGTTATTCAGAAGCTCTTGTTCTAACTTCGGCTATGAAATTTTACAATAGAAGAGCTACAGTTATTTATATAAATGTCTCACGTGAATGGTCAGAAGAAAGATTAATGAACCGTGGCAGAATGGATGATCTAAGTAAGGAACATGTTAAAAAAAGATTGGATTGGTTTGACAAAGACATTATGCCTGCAGTAGAGTACTTCCGCTACAGCCCTGACTATAAATTTTTGGATGTAAATGGTGAGAGACCGATTATAGAAATTCATCAAGAAATACTCCAAAGATTGGCTGCATAGTCCAATCTAAATTGATGATTAAAATAAAAACCAAGGAAGAAATAGAAATCTTAAAAGAAGGTGGCAAACGCCACGCATTTATTTTGGCAGAAGTTTCAAAAGCAGTTAAACCAGGAATTTCTATAAAAGATTTGGACGACTTGACCATGAAGCTCATAAAAGAAGGTGGAGATACTCCGTCACTTTTGAGATACACTCCGCGTGGAGCAAAGCGTCCATATCCAGCAAGTGTTTGTGTTTCAGTAAATGATGAAATTGTTCACGGTATTCCAAACGAAAACCCGATTATTTTGCAAGAAGGTGATATTGTTTCTATAGATTTTTGTTTAACACACAACGGTCTTATTACAGACGCCACCGTCACTGTGCCAGTTGGTAAGGTCTCCGAAAAGGACGATAAATTGATAAAACATTGCAAAGAAGCACTAAACATAGGTGTCAAAGCTGCTCGTGGAGGAAGCCATATAGGCGACATTAGCCAGGCTATAGAGGACTTTGTTAGATCCTTAGGCTATGGCATAGCCGAGGGGCTTGCTGGGCATGGGGTCGGCTATAGAGTTCATGAGGACCCTTTCGTGCCAAATGAAGGGCGTAAAGGTACTGGCGAGCTACTTAAACCAGGCATGGTCTTGGCTATCGAACCGATGATAACACTTGGTACAGGCAAAATAGTTCTCTCTAGCGATGGTTACACATATAAAACAGCCGACGGTTCAAATTCAGCTCACTTTGAACACACAGTTGTTATTACTGACGGAGATCCGATAGTTCTGACAAAATAAAAAATTCGTGTATAATAAATTTTTAATAAAAATTAAATAAATGAAAAATCCAAAAGAAGAACAAACTTACGTAATGATAAAACCGGACGGAGTAAGAAAAGGTCTTGTCGGGGAAGTAATTAGACGTTTTGAGCAAAGAGATTTAAAAATAGTTGCCTTGGAAATGTTTCAACCGACTCATGATCAAATAGATAACCATTATCCCAAAAATGAAGAATGGGTGACGCGTCTCGGAGAAAAAACAGTTTCAACTTATGAAAAATACGGGTACGATCTGATCGCAGATTTTGGGACCACTGACCGTGCCAAAATCGGTCCAGAGATAAGAAAATGGTTGTTAGATTACATGAAGTCCGCTCCACTTGTAAAGATGATTGTACAAGGTTTACATTCTGTTGATGTTGTTCGAAAACTTGCCGGAGAGACTCTGCCTTATAAGGCAGCTGTAGGTACAATAAGAGGCGATTTCTCCATAGATTCTCCAGCTCTCGCAAACAAAGAAAAAAGAGCTGTTATGAATATAATCCACTGTTCTGAAACTCCAGAAGAAGCTAATCATGAAATAAAACACTGGTTTGGTGACAATACCACTTATGATTATAAGCGTTTTGGTGTTGATGAATAATCACGGCATGTTTTTAAAAAACTGCAAGTTCCGCACTAAATACTCAGTAGTATAATTCAAGTAGGATTGCGCTAGATATTTTCTATCTAACAATTTTTTAGGGAGCTCAACATCTTTGGACCACGATGAGTGCCTTCGGGCGTTCTGACGAGTACAATTGCGAGCACCCACTTAGCTTTATGCTAGGGGAATGTCTAGGCGATCCTATTAAAAACTCCACTCTGGTGGAATTTTTAATATACCGACTTTCACGATACAATTACAATGCCCTGTAGTAGAAGTTGGCACAGCGCTAAAGCGCAAGAAATAATGCCAACTTCACTACAGGGCTGAGCCCTGTAGTGAGCTATGCTCTACTATCACGGGCTATCCCGTAGTGAAAATGACATGAAATTAACAGCTTATTTAAATAAAAGTGATATAAAGCTCATAGAGCTATGTCATTTTCTACTACCGGGATGATAAAAACACCACTTTTCAAAAGAACATTCTGGCTTTTGTTTGTGGTTGGTTTTTTAAATATTATTGCTATCAAACTATATTTGTACTGGACTGTTTGGTGGTTTGATATGGTTGTTCACTTTTTGGCAGGTGCTACTGTGGCCATGACAGCGATGCTCCTCTGGTATTTTTTCTTTAAAGGTACGATTCCAAATATTTCAAAATCTATAAAAATTTCTGTTGCAGCAGCTCTGCTTATCGGAATATTGTGGGAGTTCTACGAACTTTATTTTAGTATTACTTTCCTATCCGATGGTTTAGCATACTGGACAGATACTTCTTCTGATTTGCTGATGGATATTTCAGGTGGAATTCTCGGTGCTTTATATGCTCACAGAATTCTTTCAAGAGATTAAATGAATAAAAAATTACAGATTACTTTTTGGGGTGGCATCGGCTCAGTAACAGGTGCAAATTTTCTGCTTGAGGGAGAGAATACCAAACTTCTTGTTGATTGCGGACTATTACAGGGAGCAACAAACGCATATGAAGAAAATAAAAAACCGTTTCCATACGATCCAAAAACAATAGACTTTCTTTTCATCACTCACGCTCACATGGACCATATTGGTAGGGTTTGCAAATTAGTCAAAGACGGTTTCCGTGGAGTGATTTATTCCACACCAGAGACCAGAGAACTTGCCAACGTTATGCTTCTTGATGCCATAAAAATAATGGATATTAATCCCGTTAGAGATCGCGAGGGCTCGCAGCGTGCCTCTATCTCTAACGGGATGAATGCAAAAGATCCGAGTCAAAGTGGTCTAAGTCCAGAATCACCACTGTATTCTATTTTGGATTTCAACCAAGCAATGTTGCTTTGGAAAACTATTCCTTATCATACTCAAACCAAAGTAAACGATGAATTTTCTGTCTATCTCAAAGACGCTGGGCACATTCTCGGTTCATCGATGTATGAATTTACTTTTACCCCGACGCTGGGTGTAGGGGAAAAAGTCAAAGTTGTTTTCACAGGGGATTCTGGCAACTCTCCAACACCGCTTTTGAAAAATACCGAACCTATAACAGACGCAGATTATCTTATTGTAGACAGTGTCTATGGTGACAGAAATCATGAGTCAAAAGATGAAAGAGATGCTCGCTTCAAACAAATAGTCACAGAAACGATAGAAAACAAAGGGGCTCTAGTCATACCAGCTTTTTCTGTCGAGAGAACGCAAGTCATTTTGTATGAACTAAATAATCTGGTGGAGGATAAAAGAATTCCTTCCGTGCCTATTTTTCTTGACTCCCCACTTGGACAAAAAGTAACTGATATATATGCCAGAGATTGGAGGGATTTTAATTCGGGTGTTCAAAGTGAAATAAAATCAGGAGATAATATTTTCAGTTTTCCAAAATTAAATATTACACACGGATCGCGGGACTCACAGGCAATAGTAAACACGGCAAATCCTAAAATAATTATTGCGGGTAGTGGTATGTCATCCGGCGGGCGAGTGATTGATCATGAAATCCATTTTCTGCCTGATCCAAAAAGTACAATTTTGCTTATGGGATACCAAGCCCTCGGCACACTCGGTCGTCGGATCCAAGACTTTTCTTCTAAAGCGCCTGCACTGCGTAGCCTTGGCGAAGCAGTGGAGATAAAAGGAAGTATGATCCCAGTTCGTGCCAGAATAGAAATGATTTCTGGCTACTCCTCGCACAAAGACTCCGACAATCTAGTGAAAATGGTTTCCGACACAGCAAAAACGGTCAAAAAAGTTTTTGTCGTTATGGGTGAGCCGAAGTCATCTATCTATCTGGCCCAACGTTTGCGAGATGAGTTGGAAGTGGATGCTGTTTATCCTGAGCGAGGTAAAGTCTACAGATTAGAATAAAATAAAACTCGGAAAATCCCGAGTTTTATTTTACTTAGATAATGTTACAACTTTCTTAAACACTTCTGGATTTTGTTCTACAAGTGTTGCCAGGATTTTTCGGTCTAGTCTTATATTTTTCTTTTTCAATCCGCCGATAAGTTTAGAATATGATGTGCCAAGAGACTTTGCACCATAAGAAATTTTTACATTCCATAGCTCACGAGCGTCACCCTTTTTGTCTTTTCGGTGAGCAAAGGCAGATGCTCCAGCGTGGAGGATGGCTTCTTTTGCCTGACGCTCCTTTGTAGATCGTCCATGACGAAAACCCTTTGTTCGACTTAGTATACTTCGTCTACGTTTTAATGCGTTAACCGCTTTCTTTACTCGTGTCATGGTGATTTTGGATAGTTTATAAAGTTTAAAAGTTCTTAAAGTTTGTAAAGTGGGTTCAGTTTTTTCTTTATGAACTTTATAACTTTACAAACTTTATAACTGGTTATGTCTTAATATAAAACGCTCTGTCTTTGTTGCTAATATTGAAACCAACAGCGCGGTTTTTTGCGAGCTGTGAACGTCGAGACTCTTTTGCATTGAAATGATTTCGGCCAGTTCGGCGGGAAGTTATCTTGCCATTTTTACTGACTTTCAGTCTCTTTGTAAATGATTTGTTTGTTTTTGTTGACATAATATTTAGTTTATAAAGTCGAAAGTTTTTAAAGTTTGTAAAGTGGATTTTGAATTTACTTTATGAACATTATAACTTTATGAACTTTTTAACTCCTTTCAATTACTATTGAAAGGCCTTTAGGACTCTTTTTGGCTTCATCAGCAATATTGTACTCTTCGGTAATCAGTTTCAACACTCTCTCCATGCGTTCTTTCAGGAACTTTATGTCCATGTATTTAGTTCTGCCTGGTAGAAAAAGGTCAATTTTGATCCGATTTCCCTCCTTTAGCCAGAGTGAGGCTTTCTTGGCTTTAAGCTCTAAATCGTGTTCTCCAGTGCCTACTTTTACCTGTATATTTTTAACTTCTACTGTATGAGCCTTGGTTTTAGCGACCTTTAGCTTCTTATTTTCAGCATACTGAAATTTACCATAATCCATGATTTTTGCAACCGGTGGATTGGCTTTCGGCGAGATTTCAATAAGGTCTAGCCCAGCATCGCGAGCCTTGCCCAAAGCTTCTTTGAAAGAGAGCACTCCCAAGTTTTCTCCACTATCAGTAACAACCCGAAGTTCGGGCGCTGTTATCTGGTTATTTATTCTAATATTCAATGACAATATTTTTAGAACTTCCAAATTATGACCAATCTCATCGTCTAAAATCTTCACAAAATTCTCACCATACCACTAAGTATGCCTCGAATTTTGATTCAAATTTTATACGCGATCTTGACCAAATTTGGAAGTTGGTGGTTACGTTTATAAAAGCTCACAAAATATAGCACGTTTACTAGCGGAATGCAAAAACCATTTTGAAATGAACGAGAAAGCCACGAGTGGTCCGTGACTTCTCGTGGCACTAGTCATTTGAGTGGTAAAACTTTCACAAGCTCGATTTCTTTGTGAGGCCAACCGTTTTGGTTTGTTTTCTTCGAACCCTCGATGAATGCTCTGGCCCTGTTTATGGCGTCAACGTCGTCAGTGGCATCGATTTCCATCACCTTGATGTGTCTTTTCCGCTCCTCATAGTACTGAACAGCAGGGCCCATTGATCGCATATCCCATGACCCAGGCCAGTATTCCTCATAAGTAAAACGATACATATTGTCCTCCGAGAATTACTCTACTCTTGTTTATATAAAAAGTAAATCACTCAAATAATTAGATTAAGTGTTTTTTGGCAAAAGCGTGACCCGAACCATGTTTTAAGTACTTCTCAAAAACCAAAGCTTTAGTTTTGTTTGGAAAAGCACAAAACCAAATTAGTTTATATGGAAGCTTAGTTTTAGAATATTTCGATTCACCACGATCGTGTTCTTTAATTCTATTTTTGATATTTTCTGTGCTACCAAAATACAAACTATTATCTTTTTCGCTTTTCAAGATATATACATAGTGCATGGCGAGAGTATACACCCTGCGTCGCTCGATTACGAGCTATGCAGGGTCCACTGCTTCGCTAACAAAAAACCTCACAGGTTATGTGAAGTTTCTTGTGCTAAAAGTATTTAGTGCTTGCACTGCGTAGCTTTAGCGAAGCAGTGGCGAATTGCTAACCTTTGCTCGAACTTATTTTGAAAATATTTCTGCCTAATGTGACAATCGGAATTCCGCCACGCCGGAACGTCCGCTCCAGTACACGCCCGAAGGCGTGTCCCTCC
>JAHFOB010000030.1 GCA_023267045.1 Candidatus Zambryskiibacteriota bacterium | reverse complement strand
TCATTTTATTACATAAATTTTATTCAACTTGTAAGCCGTAATGGTTTTTAAACATTTAGTCGTTACCCTTCTCCCTGTTTTCCGCTATGGGTCACCCTAAAATTTTTTATTGACTATTCTGACTAGCTCCGCCTGATCTTCGTCCATTTTTAGGATGATATTTTTTGTATGTCTTGATTCGGGGAGTGTAATTTCCATTTGATACATGTTATGGGTTAATTCTGATGCCTTTTCTACGGATAATCTATACTTTTCTTCCTTTAATACTCTTTCCAATTCTTTATAGATTGAGTATGCCACAAATGACATGCAAATATGTGCTTCTATTCGTTTTCTTAATCGATGATATATTGGACGTATTTTAAGATCTGTTTTAGACATCCTAAATGCTTTTTCAATTTGCCAGAGATTTTTATAGTTTTCGATGATTACTGACGGTGCTAAATTGCAGTTGGTGATGTACCCCTTTAGCCCATCCCACTTTTGATCAGATTTAAATTTTTCTTCATCAATAGAGATGCTTATCTCGCCTTCCATTTTTAAATATTTATTATACCCTCTATTATTAATGTTTTGTTTCGTTAGTTTTCCAGATTTTATTTTCTTTTCTAAGTTTTTAAGGCCTCGCTTGCGGTTGTGTTCGTCTTTTTTTGCTCTCTTTGATGAGTATTGAACTATAAGCTTTGCATTGCCACTTTCCAAAGTTATATATGATTCATCTTCAAAGCTCGCAGAGAGCATCTTCTCCTTATTTTCTTTACTCTCATTCTTTATTCTTGCGCCTAAAATATACTCGTACTCCTCCAGTTCTAATGACTTTATATTTTCATTATTCAAGAGTCCAGCATCGGCTACAATGATGGGTTTTGATAAGTTGAACTTTTTACTAATCTTTTCAATTGTCGGCATGAGTGTATGTCCTTCATAAATATTACCCTCAAAAATATCATAACCTACAGCATAACCACCTAAACCGACTAATAGCCCAAGATAGATTTGTGGATTACTGTGTTTACCATCCTTACTAAACCCCGTTTTACGTAAATCATCTTCATCACTCGCTTCAAAATAAAGTGTGGTCATATCATAAAACATAATACTCAAATTGCCATTTAGTACTTTAAGCGTATGTTTAAAACTTATTTGCTCTATTTGATCCTTTAATTCAGTATTCAATTTATCCAGAAATCGATAAACTGTGTCCAAGTCAAGGATGATACCTTGATACCTGTATAGATACTCAATTGTTTTTAATTTGCTTAATGGGAAAGCTAATCTGGCTATTACTAGATGTCGAAATAGATCATTATTGACTTTATTATAACCAATATGATCATATACTTTACCAAATACTAACTCAGGTCCAATAGTCCGAATTTGAGCGTTGCTTAATTCTGATATAAAACTTTCAATCTGAACATCTTTTTCAAAAACAAACAAACTGACTTGGCCCTTCAATCTTTCAAGTTCTTGTTTTGCCTTTTCATTTAGAATCAATAATTCCTTGGGATCTGAACTACTGCCAATTGTTTTTAAAAGTTTGTTCCTTCCATTTTCTTTTAATAAAATTTGGATACTAAAACTGCCTGACTTATTTCTCTTTTGGCGTATAAACATGCACCCAAAAGTACTCAAAATAACAATGGGTCACCCGATTTTATAGTATTTATTTCCTATAATATTGATTTTCAATGACATATGATTAGCCTTTTTATAAGTGCGGAAAACAGGAAAATATAAAACTGTTTTTTACTAAATGACTTTCATTCAAAATCAATCATTCATGGGAAGTAAAATCTCTGGGAAGGACTTAATTAAATTGGGCTTTCCTCAAAATAATTCAATAAATATTGCGCTCGGATATATCAATAGATACAAAAAGCGTGAGAAAAAAGAAAGTATCTTGGCTCAGGCAAAAGAAGTTTTGTTACAACCAGATACTTTTATGGGCGACCCTACTTGGGGAAAAATAGCCGAAAGTCTAGTCAAACCTGTAGAACTAAAAATGCATCGATTAAAAACAGAACGTGTGCCTTTTCAGATCTATGGCGAAAACGAAATAGAAGATGCCGCCAAGTATCAATTGTACGAATCTCTCAAGCTTCCGGTTGCCGTCAAAGGTGCGCTCATGCCTGACGGTCACGCAGGATATGGACTGCCGATTGGCGGTGTATTGGCTACGGACAATGCGGTCATTCCTTATGGTGTCGGCGTAGATATTGGCTGTAGGATGAGTTTGTCTATTTTTGATTTGCCAGGCACTTACGTCAATGGTCGGGAAGATGAATTGAAAAACATACTCCAACATCACACTAAGTTTGGGATGACAGAGACACACAAAATCAAGGCCGATCATGCCGTGTTGGACAGGAAGGAGTTTCGAGAGATTCCGCTGCTAAAAGGTATGATAGACAAAGCATACAAACAACTCGGCACTTCTGGTGGCGGCAATCATTTTGTAGAGTTTGGTATCGTGGATATCGATAAGACTTTACCTGAATGGAAACTCAAACCTGGAAGTTACTTTGCAGTTTTGTCACACAGTGGTTCGCGTGGATTGGGTGCCAATATTGCCAAACATTATACGACCCTCGCTATGAAGCAGTGTCCTTTGCCACGTCAGGTGCAGCATCTGGCGTGGTTGGACCTGAACACACACGATGGTATGGAATATTGGTTGGCGATGAACTTGGCGGGTGATTATGCAGCGGCTTGTCATGAAGACATACATCGACGACTTAGCAAAGCATTGGGCAA
>JAHFOB010000018.1 GCA_023267045.1 Candidatus Zambryskiibacteriota bacterium | reverse complement strand
CAACTTCGTGACCGAGTGCGGTCCGAACTGCTGGTACTGGGAGATGCCCGACGGCACTCGCATCTACCACTTCGACTCGATGACCTACCACTCGATCGGCACCGCGAATGGTCGCAAGGCAGTCGAGGGCAAGTACGGCGACAAGCGTTTCGAAGACGGTGCCGGACCCTGCCCGCACTGTGGCAACGTCAACACGAACGGTGGCACGATCAAGGTCTAACCAGACCAACGAGGCTTTCGCAAAACAAGGGCTCCCCACGAGCAATCGTGAGTGGAGCCCTTTTCTATTTCTAAATAATTATATGAAGGGGGTCTCGAGCTGTCAACGTGGCAGGTTGACATGTTGATTATACGATTAATTGTATAGTGTAAATATTTTAAATTCACCACAAACAAAATCCTTACAGGATCTGTACACCTTTTCGATATTTTATTTCGTTTCACTCATAAAATATCTGAAGAAGGTCTTGCGAAGTGATAGCATCACTTCTCACTCGTCGAATCACAATTTTTTCTGGTATCTGCGGAACCTGTGAAAAGGTGAGCAGAAAGAAAATTTCGAGCACGAAATTATTCTGTTACTAGAAAAAATTGTGATGAGTAAGAGATTTTGTGGATACAATTAGACGCCTAGTATCACCGGAATGACGATTGGTCTTTTTGCTGTTTTTTGGAAGAGGAAGCGACCGATGTCGTCAGAGAGTGTTGATTTGACGAAGTCAAAGTTGATTGGGTTCATGCCACGTGTAGTGTCTTCAACTGTTTTTTTGATTATCATACGAGCATGGTTTAGGAGATCTTGTGATTCACGCAAATAAACGAAACCACGAGAAATAATATCTGGAGATTTTTTCAGTTTTCCAGTTTTGGTGTTAATACTGACCACGATGAGGAAAATTCCATCTTGAGCCAGCATTTTTCTGTCTCGCATAACCATTTCCTGGACATTTCCAACAGAAAAACCGTCAACGATCATAACACTACCCGGAGCTTGCTCTTTTAGTCTGACAAATTTCTTGCCCTCGTCTTGAATTTCTAGGATGGAGCTGTTGTCAGGAACAATAATGTTTTCTTTTGGCATACCAACAACTGATTCAGCTAAATCCTCGTGCACTCGGAGCATGTAGTGGTTTCCATGGATCGGCATAAAAAACTTTGCTCCGATTTTCTTGTGAATCCACTCTAACTCTCCACGGTTTCCGTGACCTGTTGAGTGAATATAAACGTCAGATGTTCTGTAGTGAATTATTTTTGCTCCCTGTCTGGCTAAGTTATCTTTCAGTTTTTGGACAGCTTTTTCATTTCCAGGAATAATTGAAGATGAAAGTAAAACCGTATCTCGCGGAGTAATTTTGAAATACTTGTGAGTTTTATTTGACATTCTCATCAGAGCGGCGAACTCGTCTCCTTGCGCTCCTGTTGCCAAAACGATGATCCGATCAGGAGGAAAGTTATCCATCTCCGCGTTTGTGATTATGGTGTCGGGTTTGACGTGGAGCATTCCCATATTGAGAACAATCTCGATATTTGTTTTCATACTTCGTCCTTCCACGACGATTTTTTTGCCGTATTTTTCGGCAATCATGATGATTTTCATCACACGTTCAAGTTGTGAAGCAAACGTTCCGATAACCAAACGGCCTTTTGTGTTTTTTATTATGTTGTCTAAGTTTTCGTGAACAACTCGCTCTGGCGTAGAGAATCCAGGGTTTTCAACGTTTGTTGAATCCATCATTAGGAGCAAAACATTTTCGTTTTTGAATCTGCTAAATTCTTTTTCCTCGGCTTCTGTCGGTACGCCATCAACGTGATCGAGCTTGATATCTCCTGGAGTAACAACTGATCCGTATGGTGTATCTATAATAATACCCATTGAGTCTGGGATAGTGTGAGTAACGGCAAAAAATCTAACTTTCAGATGACCGAGAGTTATTGTATCTTCTTTCTCTATTATTTTCATATCGAGAGCCGGCAAGTGAGGAAATTCTTCCTGACGTTTTTTTATCATTATGCTTGTCAGTGCTCGAGTGTATAGCGGAGGATTGCCAATACGATCCATGATGTAGGGAATCCCCCCTATGTGGTCCAAGTGTCCGTGAGTTATGATCACAGCTCGGATTTTATCTTTTCTATCTTCAAGATATTTTATGTTTGGCAAAATATAGTCAATACCGGGAGTATCATCATCTTTGAACATGAAACCCATGTCGATAACTATAATATCGTCTTTGTATTCAACCATAGTCATGTTTTTGCCGATTTCTTCTACTCCACCCAAAGGGATGATGCGGATATTTTCACCGATAGGAGGAATGACATCGTCATTTTTCTTCTGCATACGCATAGGTGACATCGGACGCCCAGAAAAAGATCTCTTTCCAAAAGATCTACCACGAGGCGAGTGTAAACCGCGTATCGATTGTCCACTAGTGTTCATTTCAGATTTGTTGTCCATGTCTTTGTCTTTTATTAATTTTAATTATTTTTTGTAAATATTGTCCAAACATTATTTGTTTCTATATACCATGACTCGATGTCGTTCCACCTCTCCCAAGGTTGAGTGACTGTTCCTAGATTTACTCCCTGAACTTTTTTCGGCACTATATATATAAAATATGGTGAGTATGTAAATACTGCTGGTGTGTCGTTACTAATTTCCTTACTGAAACTATTCAAATATGATCTTTGTTGTGATGGGTTATTTGAGTTTCTAATATTCTCCAACAGCTTGTCGGCTTTTATATTTGTGTACATAGCAATATTAAGTCCTGGTGTATTTCTTTGTGACGAATGCCAAAAAGGATACAAATCTAAATCTCGTCCGATAACTTCACCAAAAAGAAGAGAGTCGTATTTTCTTGGACGTATAACATTTTGGTTTAAGTCACTGACTTCAAATATTTTGACATCAACTTGTGCCCCCACACCTCCCCATTGTTTTTGTAAAAGATAAGCAGCTTCTTTTAGTTCGGTGGCACTACCAGTTGATATTGAAAAGGCTAATGTTACTGTACTTTTTTTATCCTTTTTTTCAAATATACCATTTGCGTTTTGTTTCCAACCAGCTTTAGTTAGTATTGCTTTAGCTTTTTCTAGGCGTTCAGTTTGGCTTGTTGTGGCTGTCGAATCGCTAATTGTTGTAAGTGGTACTGGGCTATCTATCGGCTGTCCATATCCACCTAGTACTTCATCTACGATTGCTTGTTTATCTGTGGCGAGGTCGAGTGCTTGCCGAACTTCTTTGTAAACGAAAACCGGCTGGACATTTTGATTGAAAAATACACCAAATATTCTGGGCAATGGAGAAAGTATGATGTCGTCACTTGCCACTTGTAGACTCGGTAGCTCTTTTGGCGATACACTGTGTAAACTTTCTATATTGCCGTTTTTGTATGCATCAGTTAAATCTTTTTCGTTTTGGTATGATTTTATAACAAGGTTTGTTATGTATGGTTTATCCAAGGCATATTTTGTAAAAGAAACTAAATGATATTCTCCTGGCAATCCACTTTTTGTATAGACGATTGAGGCTAGTTTGTATGGTCCAGTGCCTACTGGTTTGACGTTATACTGACTGAAGGGGATCTCGTCTATATTTGCTGTATTCCAAATATGTTTTGGCAAAATACCAAGCGTTGCGTTTTGTATGAAAGGGGAAAAGGGCTGTTTCAAAGTGAAAGAAACCGTTCTGTCGTCAATCTTTTTTACCAAAACTCCACTCCAATTTGCTTCTTTTGAACTTTTTAGATTTGGATCTTGAGCTTTTTCAATTGTGAAAACAATATCGTCAGCAGTTAATCTCACTCCGTCATGAAAATAAATATCATCTTTTAATTTGAATGTATATGTTAACGAGTCACCAGAGACTGTGTAACTTTCTGCTAGATCAGGGACTAACTGTCCGATAGAGTTTACCTTCAAAAGTCCAGAATAAATAATAGAAGTTAGATCTCGGTCTATATCGCTCGATGCTAGAATAGGATTTATAAATCTTGGTGAACCAACTACTCCTTCAGTCAATGTTCCTCCGTAGTCTGGCACTTGTACCAAGAGAAATTTGTTTAGTTGTAGCAGTAACGATATTCCGCTCCAGACAAAAATGATAACGAAAAGTCCAAAAATAGCTTTTTCAGTCAGCGAAAAAGCTCGTATGACGTTTGTCACTTTTTTGCCATACGGTATATGCCATTCTTTTTTGGCTAGCTCCTTCAGTTTTTCCTTGTTCATTTTGAAAATAGATTCATTGAAAATTCAATGAAAATTGAAAATTAGAAATTGAAAATTTAACTATATAAGTAGTAAGCTGAAAGAAGTGGCAACAAATAATACAGCAATAATTATTGTAGCAATAAAAATAGCTTTTTCTGGACCTCTTTTTGTGTGATATCCCGAAGAGAAACTGTCGCCGCCGCCAAATGCGCCACCGACTGCAGCTTCTGATCTTTGTAGGAGTATGGCTCCGATAAGGAGGACAGACAATACAATTTGCAGATACGGGATACTTTCAGTAATACTCATGATGGTGACTATATTATCAGGAATTACAAAAATAGGCAACCCGGTAGTAGAAGTTGGCATAGCGCCTAAGCGCGTAAAAAATGCCAACTTCACTACTGGGTCTATCTGGGGCAAATGTATTTTATATGATATAATCCTCTCATATCTATAATTAGTAGTAAAAATTATGCAACCAGAAAATACAACAGACCAAAACTTTTTTCAAAGAAACGTCACTTGGATCGCTGTGCTTGGGGTCATTATCCTTCTGGCACTTTGGGGTGTTGGAAAATACAATACTTTTGTTAAACAAAGTGAGGCTATCACGGCACAATGGGCACAAGTAGAAAACCAATACCAAAGACGCTTTGATCTTATTCCTAACATAGTTGAGACAGTAAAAGGTGTTGCCAAGCAGGAACAAGATGTTTTTATCGCTATTGCTGATGCTCGTACACACTATTCTGGCGCCACAACTCCAGATCAGAAAGCACAGGCAGCGACACAAGTCGAGTCAGCCCTTGGACGACTTCTGGTTATTGCTGAAAATTATCCAGTATTGCAGTCTAGCCAGTCATACCGCGATTTGACAGTTACTCTAGAAGGCACAGAAAATAGAATTTCAGTTGAAAGAATGAAATATAACGATTTGGTTAGAGTTTTTGACACAAATGTCAAAACATTTCCGACATCGATTGTGGCAAGTCTTTTTGGTGTAAAAGAGCATGCATATTTTGATGTTCCAGCAGCAAACCAAGTAGCTCCAAAGGTCAATTTTACACAATAACAATTTCCAATTCTCAATTTTGCAATTTCCAATCAATTTCCAATGTTCCAATGAATAAAAAATGGAGATCTGAAATTGTATTTATTTGAAAATTGATTTATTGAAAATTTAATGAAAATTGAAAACTGTAAATTGAAAATTATTTTTCTAGTTTTGTTTCTTTTACCTTTTTCTGTACTTGCCTTTACTGTCCCACAAAACCCAACTGGTTTTGTTCAGGACTATGCCGGCATGCTTTCAGCAGATGAAATAAGTCAACTTGAAACAAAACTTCAAAATTTTGAGAAAGCGACCACAAACGAAATCGCTGTTGTCACTATTTCATCACTAGATGGCGATGTCATTGAAAATGTCGCCCAAGATATTTTCACAAAGTGGGGGATTGGAAAGAAAGACAAAAATAACGGAGTTCTACTGCTCATATCACTTGCTGATAGAAAAACTCGAATACAAACTGGTTATGGTGTTGAAGGAGATTTAACAGATATTGCCACATCATATATACAGAGCGATATTATTACTCCAGCTTTTCGAGACGGAAAATATTTTGATGGAATAAATGGTGCAGTGGACAAAATGATAGAAGCGCTTGGTGGAAATAATATAGTGCCAGAAAATTATCCTGCCGTTTCAAATGTTCCTTGGGGGCTAGTGGCATTTAGTTTTATTGTTATCTTTCAAATGCTTTCATCTCTACTTGGAAGTTCTAGATCATGGTGGGGGGGTGGAGTTTTAGGCGGGGTAATAGGTATTGCTCTGTGGCATTTTATTTTAAGCCCCGTATATATTGGGTTACCTGTCGTGGTTATACTTATTTTGATTGGTCTACTTTTTGATTTTATTGTTTCTCGCGCTTATGCGCACAAAAGTACCACAGGCAGATTTCCACCATGGTTTTTCTGGGGTGGTGGAGGTTTCGGCGGTGGCGGTGGCGGTGGAGGATTTGGGGGCTTCGGTGGTGGTGGTAGTGGAGGTGGTGGTAGCTCCGGCAGTTGGTAGTTTATGTTAAAATAACAACATGACAGAATCTGACTTACAGAAAAAAATAGAAAGTTTAGAAAAACAAGTTCATGAATTAGAAAAAGATTTGATTCACGACAATCTAACATCGCTCAAAACCAGGAGTTTTTTTGAAGAGGAATTAAATACATATCTTTCTGCTATTGCAAATGTCGATCTTGGAAAACGACGAGAATGGTTTGGTTTCAAAAATTTGAGCGTCCTTTTCTTTGATATTGATCATTTCAAACAAATAAATGATACGTATGGTCATGCGATGGGTGATACAGTTCTTCGTGATGTTGCAAAAACTATTTCTGAAGATCTGCGAGAGGGTGATACTGTCGCACGGTGGGGTGGTGAGGAGGTTGTAGCATGTCTTCTCGGAGCGGATGAAACTGACGCTAAACGCAAAGCTGAAAGTATTCGCAAAAAAATAGAAAAACTGATTTTCGATTCTAATCCAGATCTAAAAGTGACTATTAGTATTGGAGTATCTAGCAATTTTCCAAAAGCGAGGGCTGAAGATTTGGTAAAAAACGCCGACCTTGCCTTATATAAAGCAAAAAGAACTGGTCGAAACAAGGTTGTGGCTTTTTCAGAGTTATAAAATATGACTAGTTACAATAAATTAGTTAGAGATAAAATTCCAGAAATCCTTGATAAAAAAGGGTTATTTTATGAAAAAAGAATTGCAGGAGTAGAAGAATATAAAACGGAACTTATAAAAAAACTGAAAGAAGAAGCAGAAGAATTTTTTACTGAACGTAGTTTGGAAGAATTAGCAGACGTTGCTGAAGTTTTAAAAGCTCTTAAAAAATTACCTGAATATGTTAATGTGGAAGAAATTCGATTAAAGAAAAGGGAAGAAAGAGGGGGATTTGATCAAAAGATTATTCTAAAAGGTCAAAAGAATTAAAGGAAACGTCGCATAGTGGTCTAGTGCGCTCGCTTGGAAAGCGAGTAGGCCGTAAGGTCTCGCGAGTTCAAATCTCGCCGTTTCCGCAATGAATATGAATAAAACCTTAAAAATAATTTTTATAGTCGCTACCGTTATTGTCGGTTTTATTTATCGCGATACAATAAAAAATAATGCAATGCGTGTTTTTGGGTATTATTTCCCATGCAAAGCACCGATTAGTTACGACATTTCTTCTTTTGACACAAGATTCGGCATTTCCAAGAGCAATTTTCTTTCTGCAATGAAGGAAGCTGAAGCAATATGGGAAAAACCTATAGGAATAAATTTGTTTCAGTATTCTCCGGGAGGAAATTTGAAAGTTAATTTGATCTACGATACACGTCAGGCATCGACAGTTAAATTGCAAAGCATGGGTATTGTTGTAAAAAACAGTCAGGCTTCATACGATGAACTAAAATCAAAATATGACTCGTTAACACTAGATTATCAAAACCAAAAAGCGGCCTTTGAAGCAAGGGTTACAGCTTTTGAAAGTCGAAAAAGTATATATGAAGCTGAAGTTTCTGCGGCAAACAAACGTGGTGGAGCGGACAAACAAACCTATGCAAGTTTAAATACCGAAAGAAATTATCTAAATTCTGAAATTATTGTTATAAACAATCTACAAGATAGTTTGAACACTGAAGCTCAAAATATAAATGCTTTAATCCAAGCTCTAAACAGCTTAGCAACTTCGCTTAACCTAGATGTTAAAAAATATAACGCAATAGGGGATAATCTCGGTGGAGAATTTGATGAGGGACTTTACAAAAGTGATGCCAGTGGAGAAGAAATTGATATTTATCAGTTTGAAGACAGAACAAAATTAGTTCGAGTTTTGGCACACGAAATGGGACACGCACTTGGCCTCGTGCATGTAGACGATCCAAAAGCTATAATGTATAGGTTAAATATAGGTCAGAACGAGAAACTATCTGATACAGATCTTTCCCAGCTCAAATCGTTTTGTGGAATTAAATAATTCTAAATAATGGATCTGAAGAATCTAAAAAACGCAGTAGGTCTTCACAAAGTAAGTAACTGGTATGGTCGACATGAACGACCCCTGTCATCACTTTCGCTTATCGGCGGGTTCGTTTTTGACGCGCTGACGTTGCGTCGGGTGGACGCTGTTTGGGAAAACTTTTGGATTTTAGGGCATTTGGTCATTGTCGCCGTTTTTATTGTTTTGGTTCATTCCGTTAGAATAGAGCCAGGTGATGAAGCTAATCCGAGTAAGACACATTTTTGGTTGGTAAACATATTGCAGTTCTTTTTTGGGGGGTTACTTTCTGTTTTCTTAGTTTTTTATTTTCGTAGCGCCGAGTTATCAACTAACTGGCCATTTCTCCTCTTACTTGCAGTTGCTTTCTGGGCAAATGAGTCACTGAAAAGACGTTTTGTCCGTATGAATTTTCAGCTCTCGCTATTTTTTCTGTCACTTTTCTGCTGTTTTATTTATCTCACTCCGCTAATGCTTCACAAAATTGGTGCTTGGGTTTTTATTTTCTCTGGATTTCTAAGTCTTTTTGCAATGTTTATATTTCTCAATATTTTGGTCAGGTTTAGTCGCAAGAATTTTTATAAAGACAGAAGAATGATTTTTCTTTCCGTTGGGGTAATATTTGTTGTCATAAATATTTTGTATTTTACAAACCTCATACCTCCAATACCGCTCTCACTAAAAGATTTTGGCGTTTATCATTCGATCACTAAAACCGGAGTCGACAGTTATACTGCAAAATATGAAAACTTTGGTTGGAAATCTTTTTTTGAAATATATCCAAATTTCCATATTAGTCTTGGAGATACTGCCTACGCATACAGCGCTGTTTTTTCACCGACTGATTTGAACATAACCATTATTCACCAGTGGCAGTATTATGACGAAACAACAAAAAAGTGGACTGATTATGACAAAGTTTCACTTTCTGTTTTGGGTGGACGAGAGGGCGGTTTCAGAACATACTCAGTCAAGTCTGGGCTTTTCCCCGGCTATTGGCGAGTGAATGTTACCACTTCTCGCGGTGAGGTTATTGGTCGCTTGCGTTTCTATGTTACAAACGGTCTGCCAGTTTCTCCAACAACAAAAGTCTTGGAGTAAATGGTGCGGGTAGCGGTAATCGAAGTCACAGATAATTTGCTCGCCGTCGCTCGCAAATTTCTGCCGACCCCGTCTCGCGTTAATCTTCTGCTGAAGATTAAATCGCTCCGACCG
>JAHFOB010000029.1 GCA_023267045.1 Candidatus Zambryskiibacteriota bacterium | reverse complement strand
ACAATCACAAACTAGACCAGCAGGTACAAGTGGGGTAGCAATAAATAACCGTGTCGCATCTTCTCTCGGTTGGTACGCAAGTGGTAGCACATGGTCGTATCGAAAACCAATAATAATTGATCATAATAAAGTTACAGCGACAACCACAGCTATCGCAAGCTTTCCAATTCTTTTTTCTGTCACAGATAGTGATTTAAAATATACAGGAAGTGGTGGTTTGGTCGCTTCCTCCACAGCAGGCGACATAGTCTTCACCTCTAGTGATGGGACAACAAAACTTTCTCATGAAATAGAATACTATGCCTCTACCACAGGCCAAATCATAGCTTGGGTTAGAATTCCGAGTTTGTCGGGTGTTACCGACACTACTATATATGTGTACTATGGGTCAAACACAACTACCTACCAGCCCAATCCAACAGGTGTGTGGAATTCAAATTTCAAAGGAGTCTGGCATTTGTCTGATGGAACGATACTAACAACCAATGATTCAACGAGTAATGCGAATAATTTAACAAATCATTCTGGTGTTGTTGCCACAGGACAAATCGGTGGTGGTATAAACCTTTTAGGTGGTTCTGATTATCTTGTGACAGCGAGCGCAGTTATTACCGGTTCTGGAAATATGAGTTATTCTGTTTGGTTCAAAAGTAATGATACGGGAGGTCCTAAACACGTATTTAATATAAACGATTCCCCAGTAAATAACCAAGAGATGACATTAGGATTTCGTGGTGGTGTCAATGTAGTATTTTATGGTCCGTGGGGTTCGCCGGATTCACCAGGAACCACAAATTATCGAGACAACGCCTGGCATTTGGCCACTGTTGTTTACGACGGCTCTACAAAAAAACTCTACCTCGACGGTGCTCAATACGATAGTCAAAGTGCAAGTGTCAATATTGCATCAGCTCTTACCTATATCGGAGCTTATGGAAGCGACCCTACTAATTCTTCATTCAACTACGTCGGTTATCTCGACGAAGCTAGAATTGTTGGAACAAATTTGGGTGCTGATTGGATTACTACTGAATACGCAAACCAATCATCACCATCGACTTTTTATTCCTACGGCGCTCGCCAAGTAAACGGTCGTCAAAACTCTTCCGGCGTATCTACTCCCGCAACCAAACTCCGCGGTGGAGTGAAATTTCGATAAAAACAGGGGAGTATAATATGTCAACCTGGCAGGTTGACATAGGGGATTGTAATTTTTTGAATAGAGTGTATTATCCTAGATATGAGTCTGATGACAATAACAACTAAAAATCCAAAATCAAAAAAATACAACGTGAGCGTTGACGTTTTTGCTCTTGAAAGAATTGCTGGCTCACTTGGACTTTTCCAGCCCAAATTTTTAAAAGACTTAAATCAATCGCTTCATGATATGAAAAATGGACGGTTAGTCCGAGCGAAAAGTCTTAAAGATCTCAGGTAGTTTTTATGAAGGTATTTTATACGAGAAAATTTGTTTCTTTGTATGAGAACTTACCTTTAGCTATAAAACTAAAAGCAGAAAAACAAGAAAAGTTTTTTAAGCAAAATATTTTTCATCCCTCTCTCAATACAGAAAAACTAATGCCGAAGAGGAATAATCTTTGGAGTTTTCGTGTCGATCTTACATACAGGATCGTTTTCTATTTTTCTGGAGATTCTGCAACTTTTTTGTTTATCGGACATCATAAGGATGTTTATAGATTTTTCTAGATTCGGCTCCGAAGTTGCGCCAACCAGCGCTGTAACTCCTGCCACCAAACTCCGCGGTGGGGTGAAGTTTAGATAGAATAGGGAAGTATAAAGTATGAAGTATAATGTATAACGTATAAAGTATGGGCACAGATAAGTATGTCAACCTGGCAGGTTGACATAGATTGTGGGTTCAAATAATATATAAATATGATAGGGGATATTTCACACATCTGTAATAGAGGATTTAAAAAACACATTATTTTTTCTGATGAAAAAGATTATTTAAGATTCGTTTTAAATTTGTATAGATTAAACAATAAAGATGGTTCTCTAAGAATAGCTAAAAACAAACATCCATTTAGTGATTTGCCAAAACAGAATAAATTAGTAGAAATTTTGAAATGGACTCTCTTACCAAACCATTATCATCTACTTTTATATGAAAAGACTGAAGGAGGTATTGTTGAATTTGTAAAAAGACTTGGTAATGCTTATACAAAATATTTAAACATAAAACATTCTAGTGGTGGATATGTGTTTCAAAATTCAGCGAAAATTATTCCAATTGATGAAGATGCGCAATATACATATATTCCTTTTTACATAGATCTAAATCCAGTTGATTTTCTTAGTGTTAAGTCCGGAGATACTAATAAACAAAAAGTTCTAGATAGTCTTTCTAAATACAGCTGGTCTAGTTATAGAGATTATTTTGGAAATTTCTCTCAATTTTTACCAATAATAAATAAGGAATTATTTTACGAATTGTTTGATCATGACCCAAAAAGTTATCAGAAGGAGATTTTAAATTTATTAAAAAAAGATGGTTTTGATGAGCTTACCAAACATGTCAACCTGCCAGGTTGGCATACAGACTAGAGTCACTAGGGGATGGAGAATAGTTTATAAGAATTTAAACAAATGAATTCTTGTTTATATGTTTATATGCTTACATGTTTAGCTTTCCACATGTTTGCATTTTTATTATCTCTTGTTAATATTGGGGTATGTCTAAAGAGAAAAATCTCAAAACTAAATACAAATCAGGGGGGAGCCCGGTAGAAAAAATTGTCTACAAATTTCAAAAAACTGCTAAATACTCGGTTGCTTTTCTGCGTGATTTAAAAGACGGTCTTTCTGATTTGCAAAAGTCAAAAGCATGGAAGTCAAAGTAGTTACTCCTAAAGTTTATATATATTTAGACAAACATAAACTTTTGTCAAAATGGTATAAAGCAGTTGTTTTATTTGAATCAAACTTTCGACATCCTCCACTTCACACCGAACTTCTTGAACCAAAAGAAGAAAGAATTTATTCCTTTCGTGTGGACAGAAAATATAGGGCACTTTTTGTTATCAATAAAAATACAGCTTTAGTTTTTAGAGTTACCAACCACTACAAATAAACTTTTCTACTATGAACTAACCAAACATGTCAACCTGGCAGGTTGACATGTTTGGTTTATGAATTCCTGTTTACATGTTTATATGTTAAAATGTCCAAATG
>JAHFOB010000017.1 GCA_023267045.1 Candidatus Zambryskiibacteriota bacterium | reverse complement strand
CGGAAATCATTTCATGATAAAATTAGAAAAACAAATATGTCCCAATTTTATAACGACTCAGTTTTCTGGATTGATCTAGACAAAATAGTTCCAAATCCGTTTCAACCACGGCGGGAGTTTGACGAAATGCAACTGAAAAGTCTGGCGGATTCGATACGTCAGTATGGTGTGTTGCAGGCTCTGGTCGTTACTCGTAAAGAAGTGCCAAAATCCGACGGAGGTCTTGCTGTTGAGTATGAACTGATTGCTGGCGAACGACGTTTGCGTGCATCAAAACTAGCCTGACTTTCACAAGTGCCAGTTCTGATAAAAACCGGTGACGACACAAACGACTTGATGAAACTTGAGCTGGCTATTATAGAAAATATCCAACGTGAAGATCTTAATCCAGTTGATCGTGCTCGAGCTTTTCAGAGATTAATCGATGAGTTCGGTTTCAAACATATAGATGTTGCTAAAAAAGTTGGTAAAAGTCGTGAGTATGTTTCAAACTCGGTTCGATTACTTGCTCTTTCTCCAGAAATACTAGAGGCTCTCTCACAAGGTAAAATTTCAGAAGGGCATGCGCGACCACTGATGATGCTTGGTGACAGACTAGACGAGCAGACAACTTTGTTTAAAGAAATAATGTTTAAAAAACTGACTGTTCGTGAGGCAGAAGCCATAAGTCGTCGTGTTGCATATGACAAAATACGAAAGAAAGGTGCAACACTTGATCCAGAGACGCAGGAGCTAGAGGAAAAATTAACAGAAACACTTGGCACACGAGTTTCAATAGAAAAACGAGAAAACGGCGGAAAGATTTTGATAGATTTTTTCTCAACTGATGATTTGCACGGCATTTTGGATCTTTTGAAGTCAAATAAAACCAAATCCCCGACAGAGATGCTCGATAAACATATCCAAGCAAATCCTATTCCTCCAAAAAATGAGTTCATTCCAAACTATATCCGTGACCCAAAAATAGCTGAAATGAGTATTGAAGACCTAAAAAACCTCGACGACCGTACTCCAGAGCAAAAAAAGCAAGAAGAAAATAGTGAAGAAGAATTATATTCGATAAAAAACTTTAGTATATAGCATTCCAACTTATAGTTTTTGGAGACTACGCAGGCGGGTAGCCGAGTCAGAGCAAAATCCTAGCAAGGATTTATGCGTGCTCCAAAAACTATAAGTTGGGATGCTTATTTCCCAACCCTTGAGAAATTTTCCTTTTGGCCATAGTTGTCTTGCAGTGTTCTAGCCACTTTTGACTTGGTTTTGCGCTTTTTTTCGTTTCTATCTCAACTCGATCGCCATTTTGAAGTGTGGTGCTGATTGCCACAAACTTGCCATTAACTTTTGCACCAGCCATGTGCCCACCGATATCTGTATGTATGGCGTAAGCAAAGTCGATGACAGATGAATCTTTTGGTAGATCTATAACATCGCCCTTTGGTGTGAAAACGAAGATCCTTTCTTCAAAAAAGTCAGTTTTAATATCGTCTATAAAATCTTCGCCGGCTTCTTTTTGATATTCGACAAGCTCTTTTATCCATGTCGGGACGTCGGTTGATTTGCTAGGTATTCCGAGATCTTCGGATCTTTTTCTTGGTAATATGCTTCTTAACCACAACAGATTTGGGTTTGTAGTTTTTTTACGCAATCCTTCTTTGTAGGAAATATGTGAAGCGATACCGTACTCGGCTTCCTTGTGCATTTCCTCTGTTCTGATCTGGACCTCAACAATACCTCCATCACCTGTGAAAATAGTAGTGTGTATTGATCGATAGCCATTTAGTTTTGGTGAAGCAATATAGTCTTTGATTCTCTCCGGCAGTGGTCTCCATGAACCGTGAATAATACCTAGAACTTTATAACAATCAGCTATTTCTGGAACGATAATTCGCAATGCTGAAATATCATAAATCGCTTCAACATCACCTTTGAACCTCTGTAGTTTTTTGTAGAGTGAATACAAACTTTTTACTCTATAGTCCATGCTGAACTTTGTCACCCCACCTTTGGCCAGTTCTTTTTTCAAATTTTTTTGAAATTTATCCAAATGTTCTTCAACTTCCTCTTTCTTTTTCTTTAGGATTTTTTTGATTTTCTCAAAATCTTCTGGATAAACATAAGCAAAGGCTAAATCCTCCAAATCTCGTTGGAGTTTTTTAATACCAAGTCGATAGGCCAGTGGTGCGTAGATTTCTAGAGTTTCTTTTGCAATACGCAAACGTTTTTCCTTCGGAATATGTTCCAAGGTTTGCATGTTATGTAACCGATCACACAATTTTATGATTAGCACACGAATATCCTGAGACATTGCCACAAACAGTTTTCGCAAACTTTCATTGTGACGCTCGGTTCCTTGATAGCGGATTTTTCCAAGTTTCGTTACACCTTCTACTAGAAATAAAATTTCATTACCAAACTCTTTTTCGATCTCCTCTGGCGTAACTTTCATATCTTCGACAGAGTCGTGCAGAAAGCCAGCAGCAATAGTGGTCGCTCCCATACCTAGCTCAGCAATATTTTTAGCTGTGGCAAAAACATGATTAAAATATGGCTCGCCATTGTTGCGAGTGTGGTCAGCATGAGCTTTTTGGGCAAATTCATAGGCCTTTTTGACCAAAGCCACATCCTTATCAGTCGGATTTTGCATGAGAGAGATGATCTCTTTAATATCGTTCATAAGTTTTGATTATACATTAAAATTGATGTTTTTGAAGAAGTATTGACTTTTTATTTATATGTTGTTAAGCTTGCAAACGGAGTAGGAATTGAGTTGTCCTTAGGACAACAGGAGGTCCAGATGAGTAATAATAGAGAATGGTTTCTTGCGGGAATGTTATTTGGAACGTTTGTAACTCTCTCTGTGTTTTTGTATGGGGCCATTGATAATAGTAATCGAATCCAGAAAGCTCTCAAGCCTGGTTTTGAAGCTGTCGGTCTTCCGGCGGATTCTGTTCCTAGCACCGACAACATCTCAAAAATGCTCAATCCCTGCGTGGTCAAGGGTGACTTGCCGGCTGGGTGCGAGAAGTACGTCCACGATGGCATCGTTACCCAACCGCCGATCAAGATTGTTTTGGACACAAGCAAGTAGGTCTCGATGAAGACGAAAAGGTCTTAGTCGAGGCCTTTTCTATTATAAAAATTTATCATTTTACTACTTATAATATTTTGCTACAGTATATTGTAGTAAAATATTCTATATCATACGATATATCGTATGATATGAGAGTACTAAAAATTTACTACTAAAAAAAGTTGTGATGAGTAAGAGATTTTGTGCTGTACCTATTTAGCTTTTTTTACATTCGGCTTGGTAGCCTCAGTACTTCCTACATTCGAACTGGCGTTCTCAGTACTTCTTCGCTCTCGCATCAGTATCGCTCTCGCTCGGTCGCTTCCTAAACCCACGTTTTTTCTTTTCTTCCTTTAGTATTTCAAGTGCACGAGGCAAATCTATTTTATACACGTCATCTATTTTAAGGGATCGAAAATCTGGTTTTGGTTTTATATTGTGAGCTATGTATGGTCCGAATCGCCCAACGTTTGCAGTAATAGTTTCGCCTGTATCCGGATGTGTCCCAAGTATTCGTGGAAGTGACAAATATTTCATTGCATCTTGTATTGTGACGGTCGATAGATCTTTTTCTTTTGGAATACTTGCCATGCGAGGTTTTTGAGCTTTCTTACTTCCCCCAGTAGCAGAGCCTAGCTCGCTACGGGACTTCGCTTTCCCTTTAACTCTTTCACCTAGCTGAACATACGGGCCGTATTTTCCAACCATAACAAAAATCGAAAGTCCCGTTTCTGGATCAACTCCGATAGGCTCATCCTTTTTTATTTCCACACCGTCCATAGTGAGGGCTCCTTCACAGTCAGGATATCGTGAACACGACAAAAATTTTCCACTTCTAGAAAGCTTTATTATCATCGGACTTCCACAAACAGGACATTTGTATTTCGGATCAGCGTCGCCGAGGTTTGTTACTTTGTCCATTTTGTCTTTGCTTTTTACATCTTTCAAAAATGGTTTGTAGAAAGTCGACAATGTTTTTACGTATTCTTCCTTTCCTTCCGCAATAAGGTCGAGCTTGTCTTCCATCTCTGCAGTAAACGAGTCACTTATATATGTAGGGAAGTTATCTTCCAAAAAACTTGAAACGACATCACCCGTGTCTGTTGGCACAAGCGCCTTGTTTACTTTGTCTACATATCCACGGTCTTCAAGAGTTTTGATAATAGATGCATATGTAGACGGACGACCGATTCCTCTTTTTTCTAGTTCTTTCACAAGTCCTGCTTCGGAATATCGGGGAGGCGGCTCGGTTTGTTTTTCCTCGCTTGTTACTTTATTAAATTTTAGACTTTCTCCACTAGAGACTTTCGGCAATTCAACATCATCTCCACGAGATGCAGGATCGCCGAGTAACCAGCCGGGAGATTTTATCTGTGAACCTGTTATAGAAAAATCTGGAATATCGCCACTTCTCACATTAGTTGTAATCTTTGTTCGCAATGTTTGCGCATCTTTCATCTGTGAAGAAACTGCTCGTCTCCAGATAAGTTGGTAGAGCTTTTTCTGCTCGTCGTTTATTCCTGCATTTTCCTCACTAAAATGTGTTGGACGAATCGCTTCGTGAGCTTCCTGCGCATTTTTACTTTTTGCTGTGTAGGTCCTTATCTGCAAATTTTCCTTTCCAAATTTTTTCTCTACGACTCCTGCAATCTGACCGATAGCATTTTGGCTCAAGTTTGTTGAGTCTGTACGCATATATGTAATAAAACCAGCTTCATACAGTTTCTGTGCGATTCCCATTGTTCGGCTTGGAGCAAAGCCAAGTCGTGACGATGCGGATTGTTGAAGGGTCGAGGTGATAAATGGCGCACGAGGAGATTTCTTAACGTCAGATTCTTTAACGTCTTTCACGTGCCAGGTATTTTCTTCACCTCCTTTTTTGGCGGTTTCAATAATTTTTTCTAAAACTTTTTTATCTGTCGGCTCTTCTTCACAGACGACAGTAAATGGAGCTTTTGCCGACACGTCTGCAGAAATAACCCAAAAAGTATGTGATTTAAATGCCCGTATTTCACGCTCACGTTCCATTATGATTCGCAAGGCGGGGGATTGAACACGGCCAGCAGAAAGTCCATATCGAACTTTTTTCCAGATAAGTCCTGACAAGTCGTATCCAACAAGGCGATCCAAAACTCGTCGAGCTTCTTGTGCTTCTTTCAGATTCATATCTATTTTTCGCGGGTGCTCGATAGCTTCTGTCACTGCTTCTTTTGTGATTTCGTGGAAAACTACACGTTTCGGATTTTTCAGTCCTGTTGCTTGTGCCACGTGCCAGGCGATGGCTTCTCCTTCACGGTCGGGGTCAGTTGCAAGGAGTATTTCATCTGCATCTTCCGAGAGACGCTTTAGTTCTTCTACAACATGTTCTTTTCCTTTCGAAATTTCGTAATGAGGGATAAAACCACCTTCGATGTCGATGGCTTTTTTGTTTGATTTTGGCAAATCGCGGATGTGACCGACAGAAGCAACTACTTTATATTTGCCATCCAAATATTTTGAAATTGTTTTTGCTTTGGCAGGGGATTCGACGATAAGTAATTTTGACATTAACACTAAGTATTACCGTAAAAAAATATTTTGTCCAATTTTAGTTTGAAAAAACAAAATCTCTTACTCACCAAAACCTTTTTGAAGACCGTTCACTCCGCCCGCGCTACGTTCACTTAGTCCTCGACCCAAATCCGTCAAGAGCCCTTCACTTTGTTCAGGGTCATTGACGGAACCGGCTTTGGGTCTGCGGGGTCTCCAAAAAGATTTTGCTTCGACGAAATTTTGTTTTGCTTTTATATAAAACGGCGGCCCCGACGCATGTAGCGCGGGGCCGTGGTCTAGTGAACTTTTTCTGAAGATGATTCGATTTGTCCGATCTCTTCTCCGGAACACATCCAATACGTTGAATCGACATCTCGTGCAAGGATATAGTGATCTGGATATAGGAGAAGAGGTAGAGCTTTGAGTACTGAGTGGTCGTAAGAACATTCCACTTCGTCTCCAACTTCCACCTCTGTTCCTTGTATGAGGCTACTTCCACTGTGACATAGAAAGAGCTGTTTGTAGGACTCGTTCCTTTTTAGAACACGTAGATCTTTTAGGATTCTGATCTTTTTCATGTCATACCCCTTCATTTCTAAAGTCTGGACATTTTTGTGATTCATCCAGATAGCGAAGAGTCGTTGGTCGTTTACAGTCTCTGCATCTCTTGGCTTGACCATTGAGAAGCAATGAAAATGCATCAGTGAATCCATTGGTTTCAAGCCATGGGTTTGACGAACCCGTGCTCGGCGGTTCATTACTGGTCGGCAATCTACTACCAAATCCCATAAGGCCTCCTAGTTCTTAAATTACACCATATAGAATTCTATCTCAACTCACTTGAAAGCTCGGCTTCCAGACTAGACTTTTAACTTGATAACTTTCAACTTTTTAATTTTATAAAATAACTCAAATCTGGATGCAGTTCTAGGCGGAAAGGTGAACGGGCGAGGAGCCTTACATGTCGTAAGGTGACGAGGACGTTTGCCTTTCCAACAACGAAATGCGCCAGATTTGAGTTATTTTAGGTGTATCTCTCCCATAACTTCTTCAATCAGTCCCTTAATCTCCATGGTTGCCAAAATAGTTTGGGTTGCATAAACCGGTTTTCCGAGACGGCGGATTATTTCGTCACGTGAAAGTGGCTCACTCAAAATATGTATTACTTCATGTTCGTCACTCGAGCAATCAGAATAATCACGCTTTTGAAACAAATCTTCGTGTGGGTTTAGTCCGAGAGCGGAAATAATATCTGCAGAAGAGGTGATCGGTGTTGCGCCGAGTCGTAGGAGCATGTGTGGTCCTTCGGATGTTTTTGAAAAAATTGAGTTGGGAACAGTGAAGACGTCGCGATTATATTCGGTCGCGTATTTGGAAGTAATAAGCGTGCCAGATTTTAGTTCAGCTTCGATGACCAGTGTTGCGTGTGACATTCCTGCTATAATTCTATTTCGTTGTGGAAAGTTTGATGGATAACCTGGATCATTATCAGGAAATTCAGACATTAAACATCCACCACTTTCCACTATTTGTTTTGCTAATTCTTTATGACTATGAGGATATAGGGTTTTATCAGAAAGTCCAGAACCAGGAATTGCAACTGTTGGCAGGCCTGCTTTCAGTGCGGCTCTGTGTCCGATAGAGTCCATACCAAGCGCAAGGCCAGATACTATAGTAATAGGATATCCACGAAGACCCTCGATTAATTTCTCGCAAACAGCTCTACCGTAGTCGCTGTATTTGCGTGAGCCGACAACGGCTAGATATTTTTCTGTTTTTGGCAAAGTACCGATGATTCGCATCGACTTTGGTGGATCATTGATTTCCAAAAGGAGTGGAGGAAAATCTTTTTTGTGAAGGTCGCGTATTTGCACTATATCATTGTATCAATCATTAGCAATTTAGAAAATTTCTACTAAATTAAGTTTTTTATAAAATAGAGTCAATTTATTGACATCGCGCAGTTTTTAAGTTACACTCATTCATGGAGGTTCTATGAAGTATTTGGTCTGTCTTATCGCAGTTTTCTCTTGTGTTGCATGTCAGGAGCGACCTGTTTTCGAAAATGTTAAAGGTGTTGTCAGTGATGTGAGGGAAATATCAAGTGACTCAACCCAACAAATAGGTTCAAAGCCCGATCCAATTGGTGGTGCAGTTGTTGGTGGTCTTGTTGCGGGCAAGACGGGTGCAGTAGTTGGGGCAATTGCTGGCTCATCAGACAATTCCAAAACTGTTATCTCCAAAAGGATTGATGCTTGTGGTTTTACTCTAGCAGCAGATGGCCACAAACTTGTCTTTCGACTTACTGGAAATTGGAACCATGAGTCTATTATGGTCTGTTCATTACTTAAGGACGGAGATCATTTAGTTGTTACAAAAATGACTCAAGGTCAGAGCATTAGTTATAGTTGGTCAGGAGACGGTATTGATATCAATGTTGCTCCGCAACTAGTCGAATAAGCTAGTCATTTCATTTTTCCCAAATCAATCCATAAAATAGCGGGTACCGACGAGGGCCCGCTATTCTCATATAGTAAGAGTTTTGCTACACTATCTATTATGTTGGATATTAAATTTATAAGAGAAAATAAAGATCTCATATCTCTCGGAGCTAAAAAAAAGCATATTGAATTTGATGTGGAGGCGCTTTTGAAAATTGATGACAGGCGTCGAGAACTTATCAGCTCGATCGAGAAAAAAAGAGCAGAACAAAACGAAGTTAGTGAGAAAATGGTTCGGACAGAAGACAAAGCCCAGAAATCACAGATGATTTCTGAAATGAAATTACTGAAGGATGAGCTTCAGAAAGAGGAAGAAGAATTGAAAAGCGTAATGAAAGAGTGGCAGATGCTGATGGTCGCTGTGCCAAACATTCCTGACATGTCAGTACCGGAGGGTGTCGATGACAAAGATAATAAAGAAGTGAAAGTTTGGGGGGAAAAGCCAAAATTTGATTTTGAACCAAAAAATCACATTGAACTTATGCAAAATCTCGACATGATTGACCTTGAGCGTGGAACAAAAGTAGCTGGGTTTCGAGGATATTTTCTAAAAGGGGACGCAGTTAGACTAGAGTTTGCATTGTGGCAATTTGTTCAGGATTTTTTTATGAAAAAGGGTGGATTTGTACCAATGATCGTTCCCTCGCTTTTAAAAAGAGAAATTTTGATGGGGACAGGATATTTGCCACAAGGTGAAGAGGATTTATATAAAACACAGGACGGAGAATATTTATCCGGCACTGCAGAAGTTGCAACGATGGGATATTACATGGATGAAATTTTGGATAAAAAAGATTTACCGATAAAAATTCTATCTTTTTCTCCAGCTTTTCGTCGAGAAGCGGGAAGTCACGGCAAAGATACAAAAGGAATTTTGCGTGTTCACGAGTTTTACAAATTTGAACAAGTTGTTTTGTGTGAAGCGTCCCACACAGAGTCAGTCAAATTTCACGAAGAAATACAAAAAAACTCCGAAGAACTGACAGAAGCGCTAAAACTTCCGTATCACGTCGTAGCAAACTGTGGAGGAGACTTAGGTTTGGGGCAAGTCAAAAAATATGACATCGAAGTCTGGCTCCCATCGGAAAATACATATCGCGAGACAGGTTCGGCTTCGTATTTCCACGATTTCCAGACACGTAGGCTCAACATCCGCTACCGAGATGATGACGGCAAAATGAAATTTGTTCACTCACTCAACAACACTGCACTTTCAGGACGGCCACTTATTATGATTGTCGAAAATTATCAGCAAGCTGATGGTTCGATAAAAATACCAGAGGTTCTACAACCATACATGGGAGGACAAAAGATTATTTCTCCGAAATAATAATTTTATAATTTCTAATTTTGTAATTTTTATCCTTCGACAAGCTCAGGATACCCTGAGTACCTCGAATGGGTAAATAATGTTTTAATGATTTAATTTTTAAACATTAGAAATTAAGATTTATTTATAAAATTAAAAATTTAAAAATTAAAAATTCCCATGGTCTCCAACCTGCCCCAGCACGAAGAATATCTACGAAAAAAAAGAAATAAGAAAATTATACGATGGGTCATCGTTACGCTATTATTCGTTTCTATTACTGGGCTTATTTCATATATTTCTCACAGAGGTCGTATTCGTATCGCAAACGTAGAGCTTTCTGGAGGAATTTTAGTTACACGACAAGAAGTTGAATTGAAATCTTTGGATTTCATGCAAGGTTCATACCTCTTTCTATTTCCGAAAAACAGCGCTTTTTGGTATCCGAAAAATAAATTGGAAAACTATTTGAAAGAAAATTTCAAAAGAATTGATACGATAAATATTTCTCGAAAAGATTTTCAAACTATTTCTGTAGATATAACAGAGAGAAAACCTGTAGCAATGTGGTGTGACAAACTTCCATCCGACAATCTCGGTTACACTTCTCCTGATTTAATGGAAGACGGGTCGCTTCAAGAAAACTGCTACTTCATGGATCAGAACAGTACTATTTTCGCTCCTGCCCCAGAGTTTAGCGGGGATGCATATTTCAAATATTACGGAATAGTTTCTAGTGATCCTATTGGTAAAGAATATATTGCATCAACCACAGAGTTTGCGGATCTTGCTAATTTTGTTTCTGTGGCAAAAACGTTGGGTATACATCCTTTGTATTTGTCTGCAAAAGATAGCGGTGATTTTTCTCTGTTTATTGCTGGTGGTGGACAGATTTATTTTGATGTTAAAGAACCACTATCAAAAGTCAGCCAGAATTTAGCCTCTCTTCTGGGTGCTCCAGCGTTAAAAGTAAATGGGAATCTTCCGGTGGAGTATATAGATTTACGGTT
>JAHFOB010000009.1 GCA_023267045.1 Candidatus Zambryskiibacteriota bacterium | reverse complement strand
ATACGGAAAAACCAATACAGATGAATAATCAATAAAAATATGGCACTATTTGATTTTTTAAAAAAGAAAAACGAAGAACCTCAAATATCTACGATATTGCCACAGGAAATATATGATTCTGGTGCACTTGAACTGAAAGATATTATTGCACCGAGCGCTTTGAAAGTAACTCCAAAAGGCATAAATCTTGGCGAAAAAATACTGCGAAGCTTTTTTGTTATTTCATACCCGAGATTTCTTACAGAAAATTGGTTTGCCCCAATCATAAATCTAGACAAAATATTTGATATCGCTATTTTCGTCACACCTATTGAAACAGCTGGAGTATTGCGAACATTTCAAAAGAAAGTGGCAGAGGTTCAGAGTCAGATAAACGCTCGAGAGGCCAAGGGACTAGTACGAAACCCGATGCTCGATACGGCCTATCAGGACTTGGAAAACCTCCGTGACCAGCTCCAGCAAGCCCAAGAAAAACTGTTTGATGTAGGCCTCTATATCACAATATACGCCGACTCAGAGAACGAGCTAGACAAAATAGAGTCAGAAATCAAGTCTATCCTTGAGTCAAAACTGGTTTATGTAAAACCGGCTCTTTTCCAGCAAGAACAAGCCTTCAAAACAACTATTCCTCTGGGTACAGACGGTCTGCAAGTCTATAGCAAACTAAACTCATCACCACTTTCATCTCTTTTTCCTTTTGTTTCTTTTGATCTAACATCTGACAAGGGAATTTTGTATGGAATAAACCGCCACAACTCGTCGCTTGTTCTGTTTGATAGATTTTCACTTGAAAACTATAACTCGATTACTTTTGCCAAGTCTGGTGCCGGGAAAAGCATTCTTGGCTCTGAATCGGTCTTGGTTAAAGACGGTCATGAAACAAAGTTAGTAAATATAAAAGAATTGGTTGAGCAAAAAATCAAAAAGTTTGGGCTGGTAAAAATAGATCATGAACTTGAAGGAGTAATAGACCCAGGTCTAAAAGTTTTTACTTACAATAAAGAGATGAAGGGGGAATGGAGTCCTGTTTCTGTGGCGGCTCGTAAGGTGGCTCCAGAGACTTTTTATCAATTTGAAACACAAAGTGGTCGACAAATAACCACTACTGGTGATCACAATATGTTAGTTCTGCGAGAAGGCGAGATTGTGGTTGCTAAAAGCACTGATGTGACTATAGGAGAATATATTCCTCTGCCACGACAGATTGAGGCGCCTAAAATCGTCGAAAACACTCTTAATTTGCTCGATCTTTTTGCTAACCCTAAAAAACAAATGTATCTTACGGGCACCGAAAAAATTATCCAAAAAAATTACGCTCTTCTCAAAAAAACACCACTCCATAAAAATTTAGACCGATATTTGTATAAATATAAAGATGGCTCACGAATACCGGTTCATTATTTTTTGAAAATTGCCTCCAGCTTAAATATTGCCGTTAATCCAAAAACTTGTCGTGAATTGAAAGTTGTCAGTGCCTCTGGCAAGGGCGTCTTGCCAGCTTGGTTTAAAGTGACAGAACCATTTGCTCGTTTACTTGGCTATATTATAGCCGAGGGAACTATAACTAGTAGTGCTGTCATAATTTCCAATATTGATCCGGAGGTTTTGTGTGATATTAAAAAATGTTTTCAAGATATAGGCGTTAATTTTTATACAATAAAAAATGCTCTTGCCACAGCTGACAGACCATTTATAAAAATGATTCACATCTTAGTCGGAATAAAAAAATCTGGAGAAAAAGTGGCGCCATCTGTTCTATTCAACGCTCCAAAAAATATAACTTCCGCTTTTTTACGAGCTTATTTTGAAGGAGATGGCGGAATGGAAAAAAATACCGTTACCGCTCTTTCCAAATCTAAAAAGCTTATTTCCAGTCTATCTTATTTGTTATATTTCTTTGGCATAATAACGCGAGTCCACAAACAAATGAAGAAGTATTCTGGCGCCAAACGAAAAAAGGTTTTTTGGAAATTGACTATCTCCGGACAAGAAAATATAGAAAAATTTTCACGCCAAATTGGTTTTGTCACAATCAGAAAAAATCAATCCCTTAAGTTAGCCCTGTCTGTCTCCTATAACACAAATGTCAATATTATCCCCACTATTGCGCCACTGATTAGTGAACTGCGAGAACACTTCGGTAGTCAGCTTCACAATATTGCAAACATTTCACCTCTTTCACGCGGAGTTTATAACCCATCACCAAAAGAACTGATTAAACTTATTGCAAGCGTTCGAGAACGAGTTGAACATTTTAAAAATATTGCGGGAGCAATGAACGATCTCGGCTCACTCCCAAATATTCTAGACCTAATAAAACTCGGTAAATCAAATCGAGAATACAATCAGAAATTATGGCAAGAACTTGGCTCAAGTTGGGCATGGATGAAAGGAAATAAGGGAGAGGTTGGTCTTGCAAACGTCTTGACTCTGGCTCGAGTAACACTTGGTGAAAAAGAAGCTGGCACAATAGAACAATCTCTTGTGCGAATCCACTCTGGTTTTATAGATTTTAACTCCTCTATAACAAATATGAATCCGAGTTTGGGCGTGGCATTCCGTAAAAATTTACCAGATCGCACTTCATATAACATGCTTCGAGAAGCGGCACTTTTTATTAAAGAAACGTACCAGAATATTTCATCTAAAATGCCACGGGTTGAAGAAATTCTCAAAAATTTGGAACGACTTGCTTCTGCCGATCTTTTTTGGGATCCGATTGTGGCTATAAAGAAAACTCAAAATATAAAAGAAAAATATGTCTACGATTTAACGGTTGACAATGAAGTCTTTCTGGCCGGTTCTAATGGAATGTTTGTCCACAATTCCTACGCAACAAAACTGGAAATTCTTCGAACCCTGATGTTTGATACAGATGTCATCGTTATTGACCCAGAAAAAGAGTACGAGTACCTGGCAGAAGCTGTCGGTGGTAAATATTTTAATATTTCACTAAACTCCGAGCATCATATAAACCCGTTTGAACTGCCAACCCCTGGAGAAGGCGAGTCTTTTTCAAATGTCTTGCGATCAAATATCATAAACCTAGTAGGACTTTTCCGTATCATGATGGGAGGACTTTCTCCAGAAGAAGACGCTATCATTGACCGAGCGATAACAGAAACATACGCCTTGAAAGACATCACAGCCGATGGAAACTTTGAAAATGTAGAACCACCACTTATGTCCGACTTTGAGCTTGTTCTGACGGGAATGGAGGGTGGAGACTCGCTGGCACAGAGACTGACAAAATACACTCGTGGAACATGGGCAGGTTTTATAAACAAACCATCAAACGTTGATATAAACAAAAAGTTTATTGTCTTTTCACTGCGAGATATGGAGGACGAGCTCAAACCTATCGCTATGTATATTGTCATGCACTATATATGGAACTTGATCAGGAAAAAACTGAAAAAGCGACTGCTGGTTATAGACGAGGCATGGTGGATGATGAAATCAGAAGACACAGCGTCGTTTCTACTTTCTCTTGCCAAAAGAGGCCGAAAATATTTCCTTGGACTTGCTACAATCACCCAAGACGTTGATGACTTTATGAAATCACCCTATGGTGTGCCGATTATTACAAACTCATCTATTCAGATTTTGCTCAAGCAATCACCAACATCTATCGATAAACTCCAGCAAACATTTAATCTAACTGACGAAGAAAAATATTTGCTTTTGGAATCCGACGTTGGAGAGGGAATCTTTTTCGCTGGACTAAAGCACGTAGCTGTAAAAATAATTGCTTCATACACAGAGGACCAAATAATCACATCTGACCCATCGCAAATTTTGCAAATCAAAAAAGCTAAACTGGATTTAGAACAGAGTGGGAAATAGTAGATAGTATATAGGAAATAGAAAATATGGATGATGAAGAAAAAACTATAAGAGGAGGAATAATCTATGATGTAAATCTTAAGAAGAAAATAGTTTCTGGAGCTAAAAGCTTGGCAGAAAAGTTAAATGAGGAAATAGCAAAAGGAAATGATACAAGTGCTTTTATGATTGCTATGATACTCGCATTGTTTAAAGATTTCATGGACATTGTTCTTGATCTACTTTTGATCGGAGAAATACCTGGTGTTAATTTTGCTACGGGTCTTTTTCTAACTTCATTTCTATTCTTTTTTATGCTTGGTAAAGGCTGGTTTTTAAAATGGAAAATAAAATTTTGGTATTGGGTTTTAGGCCTTTTTGTTGATGGATTACCGATAGTCAGTTTATTACCAATTAACACTCTGTTAGTTTTATATGCTTGGCGTTTGACTAAAAAAAGAAAGGCTAAAGCCGAGGTAAAACTCAAAAACTTGGACAATTTAACTGAAAGGGAAATAAGCATGTTAAACAATGACATAAGCTTACTTGAAGGAGATTACGAACAAGCGGCCTAGTGTGTATAAATCCTTATTGGGGTACGGTCAATATGGTACAATAAAGTCAATGAGTCCCGTTAGAGACCGCGGTCACGGTTGGTTTTCAAACTATTGTAATAATATAAAATTTTAGTGATGAAATTTCTAAAAATTGACTGCCAAAATAGATCGCGACCTGTCTCTAACGGGATGAAAAAGGTTATTTTCAGTCTATTTATTGTGTTTTCTTTGTTTTCTGTTTTTTTGACTTCTCAAACTGTTTCCGCCCAAACTATTGGATCATCTGGGGCTGATGTAAACCTTGATATAAACCCAGAAAATCCTAGCTCAAACCAGAATGTTGACGCTTCTATAACCAGCTATGTTACAGACTTAAATATGGCCGGTATTACATGGAAAATTAACGGCAAAACTGTTCAAAAAGGTACTGGAATAAAAAGTGTCAGTTTTACAACAGGAGAAGTCAATACAACAACATCGATAGACGTTATTATACAAACAGCAGAAGGAAATACTATTGAAAAAACTCTAAACATAAAACCTGTGGCTGTGGATCTGGTCTGGCAAACAGACAGTTTTGTCCCACCTTTTTACAAAGGTAAAGCAATGTTCAGCCACCAAAACAAAATAACCTTTGTTGCACTACCTCACATGGTTCTCGGAAATGGCTCTGAAATAAATCCAAAAAACTTGGTCTATAAATGGAGCAAAAATGGATCAGTGCAAGATAGTGATTCTGGATATGGTAAAAACACATTTACATTTGTTTCTCCACTTATTTCCAGACCTTTTGATATTGAGGTAGAAGTAACCAGTGCTAGCACAGATTCTGTCGGATTTGCTAAAACATTTCTAGCCCCAGATGATCCATCTGTTATTTTCTACCAAAAAAATCCTCTTTATGGCATAGAATTTCAAAAAGCTCTTTCTGGTATAGCTAGTTTTGGTAATTCTGAAGTAGCTATAGTGGGAATGCCATTTTTCTTTGGCACTACTAACTCTCAAGGATTAATATATAAATGGACTGTAAATGGCGCGCTGATAGACAACGACACCACACAGACAACAAGAATTTTCAGACAAAAACAGGGAACTGTTGGGACATCAAACATTTCTCTTTCGATCGAAAACCCAAGCAAAATTCTGCAGTTTGCATCAGGAAATTTCAATATAGAGCTTGGAGTGCAGTGATATAATCACAGATATGAAATCAATTTCTCTTACAGTTAAATACGCAACGATATCAGCTCTTTTGTTTTTGTCTGTTTTTGCTACAGTTTCTGCTCAAACTGATAAAGGCTACACACTACTCGTTCCTCTTCCTGTACCAGGTCTTGATAGTAGTAAAGCGACTCTGTCCTCCTATCTTCCTGCGGCATTTAATCTGGCAGTCGGTCTAGCAGTTGCCATGGCTTTTGTCATGATAACTCTAGGGGGTATTACATATGCTACGACAGATTCTGTTTTCAAAAAACAGGATGGTAAGAAGTTTATAGAAGACGCTATTTGGGGATTACTTATTGTTATTGGCGCTTGGGTTATTTTAAATACAATAAACCCGCAAATTCTTAGTTTTAAGTTGGATATAAAACCTCCGCCATCAACAACTGGAGGAGCGACAGTTACTGGGGCAACAGCAGGAGCTACTTCATTACTACCCACAACCATAACGGCATTAAATGATCTTGATTCAAAGTGCGGTAATTGTAATATTAGTAATCTAATAACAAGTACAACGGGTGGCCCTCATGATGTAAACTCACTTCATTACCAAGGTAGAGCAGTAGACCTTTCTTCTAGCAATTCTGCTCTTAATGCCTATATTAAAACTGGAGTAGTTGGTAGCTCAAATGGTTGTACAACATACACCCAAACACTTGGCGGACAAGTAGCGACATTTTTATGGGAACAAAAAGGCCAAACCTGTGGAGGAACTGTGGCCTCTGACGGTGACCACTGGCATTTATCTATATAAACTGAAATGTCCAAAAAATTTATAATTATAATATCGATAGTTCTAGGAATGGTTCTTCTCGGCCTTGTTGGTTATTATTTTTTGGTGCCTGCTTCTAACGGAACTTCTGGAGGAATTATTTCTGGATTCAAAGGTTTCTTTCCTTTTGGGGGGAGTGGGAGTGATAACAGTAGTCAAGTCAGTACAACAACAAACCAAAACAATACTCAAACACCGCAAACGCCTGAAAATTTTAATCTAAAACTGCGAAAACTTTCGAAAGAACCTGTCTCTGGAGCAGGAACTTTGGACATCAAAGCTGGAACAGTTGTTAGATATATAGAAAAAGCTACCGGACACATATATGAAGTTGAACTATTTTCTCCACAACATAACCGTATTTCAAACACCACAATTCCTGTTGTATACGATGCTATTTGGGGTAACAAAAATAATTCTTTGGTTGCTAGATATTTGAAAGACGATAACCAAACAGTCGATACTTATTCCCTGACGGTAAAAGCGACGAGCACAAGTACAGAAAATACTATTTCTGGTATTGCTTTTCCTGGGGGGATAAGTGATGTCTCGGTTTTTGATACAAATATTTTCTATTTACAACAAGGAGTTAATACTTCATCAGGATATATTTCAAGCTTTGATGGTACAAAAAAGAAAATGATTTGGAATTCTGATATAAAAGAACTCTTATCACAATTTGTAAATACAAAAACTGTTGCTCTAACAACAAAACCAGCTCAAAATGTCCCGGGTTTTCTATATTTTGTGGATACAACAACAGGAGCAGTTAAAAAAATCTTGGGAAATATTTCTGGTTTATCTACTTCTGTTAGTCCAGATGCGACAAAAGTTTTGTATTTGATAGAAGGAAACGGTGATCTAATGTACTTGTTGGACACAACGACAAAAACATCTACTGTAACGACTCCAACGACTTCCCCAGAGAAATGTGTATGGAGTAAAAAAGACAAAACCGTGATTTATTGTGCTGTGCCAAGAAATCCAATCGGGGGAGACAGCCTAACTTTGTGGTATAAGGGCTTCCAGTCTTTCAGTGATGATATTTGGAAATATGATATAAAAAATAACACGGCTTCTATAGTAGAAAATCTCTCTAGTGACGCCGGGGAATCGATTGATGTAATAAAACCAATACTTTCTGATAGTGAACAGTATCTAGTGTTTATGAACAAGACAGATAATTCTCTCTGGAGTTTGGATTTGACGAAATAAAAATCTCTTTATCACCAAAACCTTTTCAGAGACACTCAACTTTCCAGCGAAAGTTTCGTTCTGTCCTCGGGCTTGATTTGTCAATTTCCTCCTTCACTTCGTTCAGGATCAATTGACAAAACCATGCTCAAGCCCTGTGGGTGCTCTGAAAAGGTTTTGGTTCGACGAGATTTTGAAACTCTCAAATTTAGATGAGATACGAAGTTGAGAAATTAAAAAGGCGAGAAGCCTTACTGTCGTAAGGTGACGAGAATTTTTAATTTCGAAACGAGTAGATCGCTAAATTTGGGAGTTTTACTCGACAAAGATGGATTTATGGTATTTCTTTTTAATATAAATCTCCTGACCAATAGCAAAAAGATTACTTGTTATGAGGTAGAGAGCCACAGCAGAAGAGATGGTGTAGGCGATAAAGGTCATTAGCACTGGGAAAAAATATTTCATTTGCATTTGCATAGCTTTTCCAAACTCACCCCCAGATCCTCCTCCTTGAGTCCCAGCGCTTGCCAAATTTATCTGGAAGTATGTCGTTATACCAGCTAGTATGGCCAGTGTGATGCTTTTTTGAGCAATATTTATAAGACCCAAGAAAACCATGTCAATATGAGCTGGAGCAGGAACAAAATGATATAAGAGAGAAGTGTCTATTGTGGGCAATCCAGATTTCAAAAAAACTCTATAAAGACCTATAAGTAAAGGTAATTGAATTATCAATATTAAAAAGCTGGCAAATGGATTGATGCCTTTTTCTTTGTAATATTCCATTATCTTTCTGGATTGTTCTTCTTTATTGTCTTTGTACTTATCTTTTAAGAGCTGTAGATCTTTTTCTGTATGTTTCATCTCCAATTGAGATTTTGAAGCTTTAATTGAAAGGGGAAGCATTATAAGTTTTACAATGATAGTAAAAATTATGACTATAATACCTGCGTCAAAGAATGGCAGGCCACTCATTAGTACTATAAGACCATTGTAGAGAGGAACGGATATTATTGTGTGGAAAAATGCGCTCATGGGTCTTATATTATCACACCGGAAGCCGAAAGTAACTCCAAAACTTCTTTCTCTAAATCGTTAAAGCTAACCTCGCCATTTCCTTTTTTAAAAGAGAAAAAACACAGGTAACCAGGCCTTATTTTGGCAAGATTTTTGTTGATTATCGAGTATCCTCGACGACGACTTTTATTTCTGTCCACTGCCAGAGGGTGGACTTTCTTTGAAATAGAAAAGGAAAAGCGACTATCTTTCGTCTCTGGGCTATTGTCTATTTTAGCTACATACAATAAAAGGTGAGGGGAGTTGTATCTTTTCCCTTTTGAGAGAATGTATGGAAACTCTTTTCGAGAAATCCTTCTCTTCTTTGGAAGCATGGGATAGTAGTTAGTAGTTAGTGAATAGTATATAGGTTTTTTGAATTTTCCTAAACACTATATGCTATATGCTAATTAACTGTAGTTATAGCCTTACGGCCTTTTCTGCGTCTTCGCAAAAGAGTGTTCCGGCCTGTTTTTGTTCTACTTCGAACTAGAAATCCATGAGACCTTGCTCGTTTTCTTTTTTTAGGTTGGTATGTTTGAGACATGAAAATGAGTTATAAAGTTTTTAAAGTCAAAAGTTATAAAGTCATTGAGTTTTGGGGCAAATACTTTACAAACTTTATAACTTTATGAACTTTCTACTCCTGTACACAGGATATACACATATTACTAACATATCTGTAGTATTTTAACAAGTACTATCTTTTTTCCTTTTCTATATAATGGTAGCCATGATGGAAAACAAAAAACTCTGGGACAGCGTTCTGGTCGAGATGGAATTAAATCTTTCTAAACCGAATTTCAATACGTGGTTCAAAGATACAGCAGTAGTTAAACAAGAAGAAGGGGCAATATACTTAGGAGTTCCAAATACTTTTGTTAAAGACTGGCTCGAAAGTAAGTTCCACAATACTATTTTGAAAACTCTTCGCAATCTCTCTGGAAACATACAATCCCTACACTATCTTATTTCCAAAGAAGAAATAAAAGAAAAACAGGAAAATTCAAAAATCCAACAGATTAACAAAGAGTTACCTATTGCTGAAATATATATAAACAAAGATGACAATCTAAACCCTCGATACACATTTGAAACTTTTGTTGTTGGGCCTTTTAACGAATTCGCCCACGCCGCCAGCCAAGCGGTTATAAAAAAACCGGGCATAGTTTACAACCCGCTTTTTATTTACGGAGGAACTGGACATGGTAAAACACATCTCATACAAGCTGTCGGTAATTACCTTAAAAACTCTGGTAATAAAAAGGTTTTTTACACCACTTCAGAAAAGTTCGGTCAGGAATACATAAACGCCCTACAACAAAACAAACCAAACTTTTTCAAGGAGAAATATAGAAAATACGATGTTTTGATAATGGATGACATCCAATTTTTCTCTGGCAAAATGAAAATTCAGGAGGAGCTGTTCCATCTTTTTAACCACTTATACGAAAACAACAAACAAATAATCTTTTCTTCAGACAAACACCCAGCACTTATCCAAGACCTGGAAGAGAGACTAAAATCTCGCTTTAGCGCTGGGATGGTTGTAGATATTCCTCCACCAGATAATGAATCTCGAGTAGCTATAATACGCTCAAAAGCAGGTTCAAGTCCGTATCCACTATCGAAAGAAGTTGTTGAATATCTAGCATATTCAGTCCAAGGAAATATTCGTGAGCTCGAGGGTATAATAAACTCTATAACTGTTCAATCACAGCTAAAAGATCGTGAAGTAAATATATCCGAGGTCAAAAATTTTGTAAAAAATAATGCTAAACCAAAAAAATTAGTCTCTACGAAGGAAGTGGTGAAAACTGTAGCAGATTTCTACAATATAGAGGAACACCTCATTTACGACAAAACTCGTAAAAAAGAGATTATAAAACCTCGACAAATAATAATGTACATTCTCCGTGAAGATTTTAACATCTCCTATCCAGCTATAGGGGAGAAACTTGGTGGAAGAGACCACACGACGGTTATGCATTCGTGTGACAAAATAAAAAATGATATGAAGTTAGACGAAATGCTTATCCAAGAGATAAACCAATTGCGCTCTATATTTGTTTAAAAGAATGTGTATAGTATGTAGATAACAGACTAAAAAGGTCTGGGTAAGTTGTTGGTTAATTAATAAAAGTAGACTTTAAAATATAGATGTAGAAAGAATTTAAGTAGTTATACACAATAAAAATAACTAAAATATAGCCAAAAATAAGGATATTTTAAAAGTTATAACACTATCAACAAGACTAATAGTAATAAAGTTTTAAAAAGATAAATTAAATACTATGAATATAGAATGTATAAAAGAAAAATTATCTTACGCGATAGGAAAAGCTGAAAAGATTACATCTAAAAATATAACTTTACCTATTTTAAGTTGTGTGTTACTTGAAGCAAAAGATTCAATTTTAACAATAAAAGCTACAAATTTAGATTTAGGTGTTGAAATAACTATTCCAGTTAAAGTTATAAAACCTGGTAGTGTAGCAGTATCTGGATCTGTTTTATATAATTTTATTTCAAACATAACAAACGATAAAAACATAACACTCGAAGTTGTATCTGGTAATTTAAAAATATCAACAAAACATTCACAATCAACCATTAAAGCTTTTGGAGTAAACGACTTTCCAAATATTCCAAAAGTCTCAAGTGATAAACCTTTTACATTTAATGTGCCGAACTTAATAAAAGGATTTAAATCTGTTATGTATAGTGCTTCAGTTTCTACTATAAGACCAGTTTTAGGTAGTGTACTTCTAGCTTCAGAAGAAGACAGTGTTATTTTTGTTGCTACTGATTCATTTCGTCTAGCTGAGAAAAAAGTAAATGTTAAAAAACATAAAGAATTCACACAAATACTTATACCTTTTAAAAATGTAAATGAAATAATAAGAACTCTAGAAGATGTTAAAGATGATGTACAAGTTTACCTAAATGAAAATCAAATAGCTTTTTCATATAACGATATTTATCTAACCTCACGTGTTATAGATGGTGCATTTCCTGACTACAAACAAATTATCCCAAAGGAGGTTAAAACTGAAGCTGTTGTTTTGAAACAAGATCTGATAAGTAGTTTACGTATATCAAATATTTTCTCTGATAAATTTAGCCAGGTTACTTTCCACGTCAGTCCAAAAAATAAGACTTTCAAAATAATGACTAAAAATATGGATATTGGAGAGAACACAAATACACTAGACGCTGTATTGAAAGGGGAGGAAATGACTATGAGTTTTAACCATAAATATATAATAGACTGTTTCAACTCTATTGATTCAGACAGCGTCACACTAACTTTTGCTGATATAAGTAAGCCGATGATTGTAAGGGGGGTTTCGGATAAATCCTTTTTGTATCTAGTTATGCCAATGAATAAATAAGAGTCAAAAGTTTGTAAAGTTATAAGGTTCATAAAGTGAAAAAATTATAATTAAAATACTTTACAAACTTTATAACTTTTAACTTTAAAACTATTTTTATGTTCAACATCTCATCATTTCTAGAAAAGTTTTCCAAAAACCTAAAATCTACTGAAGTTTTCAATAAACAAATACTGGAGATTATTGAAAAACAAACACAAATAAAAATTTCTCCAGAAGATTTGGAAATAAAAAACTATATTATAAACATAAAATCCTCCCCGGCAGTAAAAAACAAACTGTTTATATATAAAGAAACAATCCTAAAAGAAATTTCCACCTCACTACCTATTAAAATAGTAGATATAAAATAAGATTTTACGGGTAACCATTTTGTTGTGCCCAGAGACGAACACCATATTCCCAATGATCAAACTGTGGGTCGTCTGCTGGGTTGGTTGGCGCTAGGCCTCGTGGGTCGTCTTTATTTAACCAATATAGTATTGAGTGAACGCCACCAGAGAGAATTTCCTGAACAGAGTCATAAGGGATATTTGGGTCGTAGTTTGGATTTTGAACTATATTTGATATTCCTCCTTGCCACTTACCTCGCAAAACTGGTTTTATATCATACGAGTCTTCTTTTTGTGGTGGGTTAAAAATTTCAACCGGCACAGTTTGCAATACTTCGTCCATGAAAGCTCGCCACATTGGAGCTACAATCAAACCAGAGACTTTTTTAGCCATTGGTGTGTTGTCGTTATTTCCTGCCCATGTGCCCACTACAATACTTGGGGTGTAGCCTACAATCCAAGCGTCTTTGTAGTCGTTTGTTGTACCGGTTTTGACAGCTACTTGTCTATCACCAAAATAAATAACAGAATTTGCTCCGTAAAGTGGTGTTCGAGCAACATTGTCAGAGAGAATATCGGTTATTTTTCTGGTTACCTCTGCATCTAGAACTTGATACGGTTGTGGGTTCATTTGTTCCAAAACTTTGCCATTTTTATCCTCAACTTTCAAAATACTGGTGTATGGCACTCGCATACCCTCTGTAGCAAAAACTCCGTAGGCCGATGTCATATCAAGCAGTGACACCTCGCCACCTCCAAGAACTAGAGTTAAACCGTATTGGTTAGCATCTCCGAGGCTCTGTATACCCATACTTTCAGCTAGATTAATAGAGTCTTTTATACCGGCAAGATACAAAACTTTTACAGAAGGGACGTTTATAGATTGAGCTAGAGCATTTCTTAGGGTCATTGGACCGCGGAATTGGTTATCATAGTTTCCTGGAGAGTAACAGTTGTTTTCAGAACCACTTGTGAAATCATCAAAAGGGCAATTTGCAGCAAACTGTGTTGGTACATCAAACACAACTGTTTCTGGGGTGTAGCCTTTGAGAAATGCTTCAGAATAGACAAATGGTTTAAATGTAGAACCTGGTTGTCTGTGTGCTGTGGTTACATTGAAATTGCCATCAATTGCCGTGTCAAAATAATCTCTAGAACCGACCATAGTTAATATTCCACCAGTTTTTGGGTCTATTGCCACAAAAGCGTCGTTCGAGCCATTAAAGTTTTGCTCGTTTGTTGTAGCGTATTGTTTAGCCACAGCTTCGGCTTTGACTTCGAGGTCGTAGTTTAGTGTTGTTGTTACCTTCAGTCCCCCTTGTTCCAAAACATCGCTGCCATACTTGTTTTCCAAATAATCTTTAACGAACATGACAAAATGCGGGGCTTTTATGCCCGTATTTGATTTTGGCAAGAAAGCAACTTTTTCTGCCAGAGCAGAATCATATTGTTCTTTTGTTATTTTCCCATCATCGTACATTTCCTTTAAGATTAGATTTTTTCTAGCCTCAAGTTCGTTTAAATGAGTTCCGTATGGTGAATAATGTGTAGGGGCTTGGGGGATTGCTGTCAGATAGGCAGCTTCTGCGATTGTTACATCAGACGAAGGTTTGCCAAAAAACGACTGGCTAGCTTCTTCTATGCCGTACAAAGTTCCTCCATATGCATTTTCGTTTAGATACATAGAAAGTATCTGATCCTTACTTATAACTTTAGTTAGTTTAAGCGACAAGACCAACTCTTTTATTTTTCTTTCTGGGCCACCAAACAGACTTTTGTCTCCAGTCAGTAAAGAGTTTTTAACAACCTGTTGGGTTATGGTTGAACCTCCTTGACTGAAATTGAGTGTGGTTAGATCAACCAGTATTGCTCGTATTATTGCTGTTGGTCTAATGCCACTATTTGTATAAAACGTTTTGTCTTCTATAGAAACCGTGGCATCTTTTATATATTGTGAAATTTGGTCAAAGGCTATCGGTGTTCTTTTCGTGTTCTGGTACACGTCGTATAGCAAAATTTTACCTGTGCTATCGTAAATCTTTGTTGATTGGCTTAATTTTCTTTCTTCTACTGTATCAAGAGAAGGAATTTTGAAAGTTGAAACCCAGATAAAAAGAATCCCGAGGAAAAGTGCCCCACAGGAGAGTATAAATATGAATATATTACGCAATCCATGCTTAGCCAAAAAGCCCTTTTTCATCCTTAGCATTCTAACATATTTATGATAAAGTAATAGCATGTTTAGCTTTCAAAAACCAAAAATATCAACAAACGAAGCCAAAATTAACGAACTTCTATCTAGAGGGATTGAAAATGTTTTCCCCAACAGAGAATTCTTAAAGTCCAAAATGATGAAAGGGGAGAAACTTACTATCTATTTAGGTATTGACCCTACTGGGCCGACACTTCATTTGGGGCACGTGATACCTCTCATGAGATTGGGTAAATTTCAAGAACTTGGTCATCAAATCATTCTTCTTATGGGTGATTTTACAGCAATGATAGGAGACCCAACAGATAAAAATGCTACTCGTAGAAAATTGTCACAAAAAGAAGTTTTAGCTAATTTAAAAGAGTACCATAAACAAGCTTCAAGATTTATTTCTTTTTCTGGCTCAAATAAAGCTATGTTTAAGTTTAACTCTGAATGGTTAGCTAAAATGAATTTTGGTGATGTTTTGGAGTTAGCTTCTCTAATGACTGTTGACCAAATGCTAAAAAGAGATATGTTCGCTAAAAGAAGAGAAGCTGGAGAGCCGATATATATACACGAATTTCTCTATCCTCTAATGCAAGGGTATGATTCTGTGGCTATGGATGTAGACGGAGAAATTGGTGGGAATGACCAAACGTTTAATATGCTCGCTGGGCGTGATTTGATGAAATCACTCAAAAATAAAGAAAAGTTTGTGGTAGCTACAAAACTAATAGTTGACCCCACTGGTAGAAAAATGGGTAAGACAGAAAACAACATGGTTGCTCTAAACCAAAGCCCAGAAGAGATGTTCGGGAAAGTCATGAGTTGGGATGATGAACTAATTTCTCCTGGTTTTGAGTTGGTGACAGGCATTGCAATAGATGAAATAGAATTGATAAAAAAATCCTTAAATTCAGGAGATAACCCAAAAAAATTTAAATTAAGATTGGCAAAAGAAATTGTCACTCTCTGCTATGGAGAAAAATCTGCAAAAGAAGCCGAGGAAAACTTTGAGAAAACTTTTTCAAAAGGTGGTGTGCCTGATGAAGTTTCTGAAGTGGTAGTTGCAAAAGAAACTTTGCTTGTAGATATTTTACTTGCCGAAAAAATAGTTTCTTCCAAAACGGAGTGGAGAAGATTAATCGAAGAAGGAGCGGTAACAAATATGGATACTAGCGACCCCAGTAGCAGAGCCACAGTACTAGAGCAAAGCTCAGTACATGGTGAACAGCTCGCTACGGGGCGAGGAAAAATTACAGACCCAGAAATAAAAGCTATGTCAGGCGTTTACAAAATTGGCAAAAGGAGATTTATAAAAATAAAAGTTCTTTAAACTAAAACCCCAAGGGTCACCCTTGGGGTTTTAGTTTACCATTTGTCTTCTGGTTCTACATCTTCGAATTCATCTTCCTCCTCATCTTCTGCGTCAGCCAGCTCATCTAAAGATTCCTCCTCAACTTCTTTTTTCGGTTTTTTCTTTCCAGCAATAGCGTCATCATCTAGATCACTTTCCAAATCCTCCTCAAGATCTCCAGGGTCTATTGGTTTCAATTCATCATCATCCATATTTTTCAAATTTGTCTAAATTATTAATCAAATCTTTTATTTTCATATTTGTACCAAATTATCCATTTTTTGCAAATAGGCCTATGTGTGGATAACTATAGGGGTCAAATTTACAATTTACAATTTTCAATTTTTAATGAATTACTTTGAAAATTAAGCCATTGATCATTATTTGAAAATTAAAAATTGAAAATTGAAAATTAGCATTTCCTCTGCTATACTGGGGCTCATGTTTATAGATGAACTAACTCTCAATATACACGCAGGCCGTGGTGGCAACGGCATTGTCTCCTGGATACACCAAAAAGGTAAAGATCGTGCTGGTCCTGGTGGAGGAGATGGTGGGCGTGGTGGCAACGTTTATTTGAAGGGGGTCCGAGATATCGGGCGTCTTTCAGAGTACAAGTTTATAAAAGATTTCAAGGCCCAAGATGGTGGTAATGGCATGAAAAACTGTATGCATGGTAAATCAGGCGGGGATCTTATTTTGGAGCTTCCTATAGGTAGTGTTGTCAAAGATCAAAAAACAGGTAAAGAAACAGAGGTTTTAACTGTAGAACCAAAACTTTTTCTAAAAGGTGGTAATGGTGGTTATGGCAACTTTCATTTTCGTGGCCCGAAAAATATTCGTCCAAGAGAGTTCACTTCTGGTAAAACCGGAGAAGGTGGAGAGTTTTTTGTGGAACTTAAATTGGTTGTGGATTTGGGGTTGGTTGGTTTGCCGAACGCTGGCAAGTCTAGTATTTTAAATAGTCTTACAAAAGCAAAAGCAAAAGTTGGCTCTTATCAATTTACAACTTTAGTACCAAATCTAGGTGACTTGTATGGTTTTGTTTTAGCTGACATCCCAGGACTGATAGAGGGTGCTGGCGAGGGTAAGGGCTTGGGGCATAAATTCCTAAGACACATTGCAAGGACAAAAATGTTACTGCACTGTATTTCCTGTGAACATGATGATCCAAAAAAAGTCTATGATGTCATTCGAAAAGAATTAAAAAAATACGACCCAACTCTTTTAGACAAACCAGAAGTGATACTTCTGACAAAAACAGATATGATAGACGAAAAGATTCTCTTGGCTTATAAAAAACTATTTAAAAAGAGTCACAAATATATTTTCGCTGTATCTATAATAGATGATAAGTCTGTTAAGGAGCTAAGTGATCAGTTGGTAAAGATTTTAGGAAACTTGTAATATAAGCCTATGAAAGACGACTACAAAATGACGGTTGGGCTCGAGATACATGCCGAACTGAAAACTAAAAGCAAAATGTTTTGTGGCTGTTTAAACTCACCAGAAGATTCTTCTCCAAATTCTAACACCTGCCCAATATGCATGGGCCATCCCGGGACACTTCCTGTGATAAACAAGGAAGCAGTAAAAAAAGTCTTACTTGTTGGTACTGCGGTAGGTGGTGATGTTGCTGACTTCACAGAGTTTGATAGAAAAAACTATTTTTACCCAGATATTCCAAAAGGTTATCAAATAAGTCAGTATAAATACCCATTAATTTCTGGCGGTAGTATTTTAGGAGTTCTACTTACTCGTATACATTTAGAAGAAGATACAGCTCGTTCAACACACCCCGAAGGAAAGAATACTTCCGGAGTTAGTCTCGTTGATTTCAATCGAGCTGGTGTACCACTTATGGAATTAGTTACTGAACCAGTTATAAAAAGTGGTGAGGAAGCAATGAAGTTTGCTAAAGAATTACAACTCATACTTCAATATCTTGCAGTATCGGATGCCAACATGGAGAAAGGCGAAATGCGCGTTGAAGTTAATATTTCAGTTTCACAGAAATCGCGGACAGGCGCAGACTTGACGCAGACGATCGCAGAAAAAGAGGATTATTTCAGTCTGCGTAGTTCTGCGTTAAGTCTGCGTGAGTCAGCGACCTCGACTTTAGGTACTAAAGTCGAGGTAAAGAATATAAATTCATTCCGAGCTGTAGGAAGAGCAATAGATTTTGAATTCAAAAGACAAAAAGATTTGTTAGAGAAGGGAGAAAAGGTCATGCAGGAAACTAGAGGATGGGATGAAAATAGGGGACTGACTTTTTCACAAAGAGACAAGGAGTCAGCTCATGACTATAGATATTTCCCAGATCCTGATCTACCAAAACTTGTTTTGTCAGAAATATCAGAATTCAGTAGTTCAAACTTAAAAGCACAGCTTCCAGAATTGCCACAAGAAAAAAGAGAAAGATATTCAAAAGATTTTGGAATAAAATCAGAAGATATAGAAACTTATGTCAGCAATATTTTGGCCGGAAACTTTTTTGAAGAAGTAGCAAAAGTTTTAGGGGATAGGGGAGTGGTTTCTCTTGCTTCAAACTATATAACGTCTGACCTCATAGGTCTTTCAAAAAATATGCCAGAGTTTAATACAGGAAAAATAACGGCAAGTATTTTTGCTACACTTATAGTCATGATTAAAAAAGGAGATCTATCTTCACGCGGAGCAAAAGATACATTAAAAATTATGTTTGAGTCAGGTGGTGATGCAGAAGAAATAGCCAAAGAAAAAAATCTAATACAGAAAAGCAACAAAGAAGAATTAAAAATAATAGTACAAAAAATAATAAATGATAACCCAACTATTGTTTCAGATTATAAATCTGGTAAAGAATCAGTACTGCAGTTTTTTGTAGGACAGGGAATGAAAGAATCTAAAGGTTCAGCAAATCCCGAAATCTTGAAAGAGATTGCACTAGATTTATTGAAGTAAAGATAGTTTTGAGGACAAAAAATCATCATTGACAATGGTGGTTTTTTAATTTCCAATCTAATCAAATTATACTCAATAAAAAGATAAAAATAGTCATATTTCCAAAGACTCTGATCTTTTGTGTTTAGATAAATTAAATAAAAAATTGGGTTAGTTTATATCCAAAAATATGATATACCAAAGAAATTAGAGACACTTACTGAAGTTATAGAAGTAGGTTAATGTGGCTACAAATATAATACAGTACATATATAAACATTAATAAACATATCTAATAGTTTTATAAACTTTTATAATTCATTAACAATCTTTATCATATTTTAAATGTCTAAATTATTTAGAATTTATTCATTGTAATTATTTGTTTATATTAGCCATATTTTTTTACCCAAAATTGGTCGTTACTTGTTGGTTGGTTTTACTAAACTTTTTGATCTGTATATTAGTCTAGTAACCTTATAAAATTTTGAGATTTTTTCTATCCGAGAAAAATTTTCTCGGATAGCCAAGAAATCCTTTGTTATCCACACATTTTTCATATTTTTAATAGCTTTTGACGTTATAATTTTGTTAATGAATTCTGCAATATTTTTTGACAACAGAAAATATATTTCAGCTAAAGATGCTAGTACTCTAACTGGCTACTCAAAAGATTATATTGGCCAACTTTGTAGAGGAAATAAAGTTGATTGTAAAAGAATCGGGAAAATTTGGTATGTAGAGGAGAACTCTTTGCTCAACTATATTAATTTACCAAGTCAGTCATATAAGACTAATTTTGTATCAACTCAGATTAATAAAAATATAACTAGTGTTGTCTCTCCTCGGAAATCTACAGTAACTCCTTCTAAGGACAATAACTTTTTTTCATCAAAGGTTGAGCCAGTAATTTCTAAAAATGCGCATACGTCTAATATTTATATAGCTAGTGAATGGAAGAAAGTACATTGGCCAAAGTATAGGCAAATTATTCATGAGGGGCTGTTTGTGCCTGAATTGAATATATCAAAAAAACTATTAGGTTTAGCTTTGACTCTTCTACTGACTATCGGACTTATTACAATCAAAGACAACTCGTCTAGATTTTTAGAGACAGTTTCTGGCTTGCCAAATATGACGAATTTGATAAAGGAAGACCTTAAGACTAAAGGACTGACTTTTGGCGATCTTTCAAAGACTATCTCAAAGTCTCCAATAGTCGCTTATAACAACCTATCGGCTTTGGTTGATTTTTATTCAAGTGGACTTGGTGGAGGTTATGAAAGACTATCTAATTTTTTACAGAAAACAACATACGCTTTTTATAACCAACTAACCCTACTTGGACAAAATCCTCCATCCTATATTGTAAATAGTTTGCAGTCTGTTTCTCTTGGTGAAAAGAAATTTGTAGATAAAACAGCAATGTTTATTGTCGATTCTATTTCAAATACTCACGCTAGAATTTTTGCTTTCATTTCTGATTCTATCGGTGGGGCATCATATGCAAATCTTTACGTAAAAGATTCTACAAAAAATCTAACTGCTTCTGTTGCAACGGCAGTTTCTGAAAAACTAAATCCAGTTGATCATTCTGGTGTTGTTGTTTATGACACAGTCAACAACTGGTTCGATAGATCAATATATTCTCCGATTGTAAATTTCTTTAAAAAATCACCAGCAATAGTCAACACGGTTTATGTCGCTACAAAAGCTGAACAAACAAAAAATATTCCAAATGCTCCAAAAAATACAAACGTTACAAACACAACAAACGTAGTTGAAAGAATAATAGAGAGACCAGTGGCATCTGATATTACAAAAGCAGATGTCGAAGCTAGACTTCAAGAATTAAATAATAAAATACAGGCACAGTTTTCTTCTCTATCAACTGGTAGTGGTGGGAATATTACCAATGTTTATCAAGAAATAGCACAGAGCCAGATAATAAATAGTTTAAGTGGGACAACAATCACAAACCCAACTATCACAGGGGGGTCAATCACAGGCACATCAATAAATGTTTCAAATATTACTGCTGACAATGCTAGTCTCGGCACAACAACAGTCACAAATCTTATTGTCACAAACACATCAACATCAACTTTCTCTGGTGGTATTGCGGTGACTGGTGGATGTGTTTCTGTAAATGGAGTATGTCTAGGAATAGGAAATGGTTCGGGTGGAGGATCTGCTGGTGGGACATTTTCCACAACGACATCTGGAGTTCCAGGAGTGCTTTTTAACTATTCAAATAATACAAATGATATTTTGGTAATTGGTGGAACTTCTAGTACAACAGGAAAATTTTGGTATGACCCAAATACTTTAATAGGATATTTCTCAGGTAATGTTGGTATCGGTACAACTTCACCATACGCTCCGCTTTCTGTTGTCGGGCAAATCGTTGCATCATATTTTTCTGCAACATCAACAACGGCAACATCTACATTTTCTGGCGGACTTTCAACAAACACACTTTATGTTACAGGAACTATTTCTTCATCAACATTTTCAAACGGTATAAATCTTCTAAGCGGGTGTTTCGCAGTAAACGGAGTTTGTGTTGGTAGTGGGTCATTTTCAAACACAGTCGCAAATGGAGGAACAGGCAACACGTCATTTGTTGCTAACACAGTTTTGCTCGGAAACGGAACAGGAGCAATCGCCACAACATCTGCCGGAACAAACGGCCAAGTTCTAGCACTTGTCGGCGGAGTACCAACATGGGTTGCCACGACGACATTTTCTGGCGGACTTTCATACTCGGCAGGAAATGTAACACTAAATCTAGCAGATCCAAACATCTGGACAGCACTTCAAACATTTAATTATTCTTCATCTACTATATATTCATCTTTTCTTACGGCGTCAACAACAAACTTAGTTATTGGTGGTTCATCATTTAATAATTTGTTAGGAAGTGGTTTGGTAAATACTTCCAACGTTCTTACTCTTGATACAACATTTTTAAATAACACAACAAACTCATATATCAATTCATCTACAACAATTCCAAAAACATATACATCAAATACTTTTACAGCACTTCAAACATTCAACTATTCATCATCAACTAACTACTCGTCATTTGTCACAGCATCAACAACAAATCTTGTAATAGGTGGCCAATCATTTAACAACTTACTCGGTACAGGGCTTACAAATTCTTCTGGAGCACTTACAGTTTCTAATTTACCACTGACATCACTAGCAACTCTGCCGATTAATTCTATCGTCACAACAAATTCATCTGGAAATATAATCGCGACAGGTACACAACTAACAGTAGGGAACATAATCGCAACAACATCAGCAACGTCTTATTTTCTAGGAAATGTAGCCGTTGGGACAACTACAGCAGCATATCTTTTAGATGTATATTCAAGCGGTGCCTCTCAACTCGCACTTTCAGCTGGAGCAGGTATATCACAATGGGCTTTCAGAAACGCAGGAGGAAACTTCTACCTCGGTACAACAACAGTAGAAGGAACAGCAACAACTAGCGTATCAGCATTGTCGATATTGGGTAGCAGTGGATTTGTTGGTATTGGAACAGATAACCCACAAAGAACTTTGCATGTCGTTGTAAAAAATTCTGGTACACCGTCAACTATTGCAATGCAGAACACAGACACAACAGATAACAATGGTGAGAGTCTTTCATTCCGAAGTGATTCAACTGGTGCTGGGGCTACAGCATTTAAAGATGCTGTAAATATTCAAGCTGTAATTAATACCCACGATAATGCCACTTATGCTTCAAGTCTATTATTCTACACAAGTATTGCTGGGTCGTTAGCTGAGAGGATGAGATTTAGTTCGGCTGGTAACTTTGGTATAGGTGACACAGCACCAGGAGCAAAACTTGCAGTAGTCGGTAATTCATCGATCGGGTATTCTTCTGGTCAAACAGCCCCTACAAGTGGTTTGGTTGTAAATGGTCTAACTGGAATTGGAACAACAACCCCTTATTATAACTTTACAGTCGCTTCAACCACAGGCGCTCAACTCTCCCTTTCAGCTGGAGCAGGTATATCACAATGGGCTTTCAGAAACGCAGGAGGTGATTTCTATCTAGGAACTACAACAGTAGCAGGAACAGCAACAACATCAATCTCTGCTCTTGAAATCTCGGGATCAGGTTTCGGAACAACCACAATCAGAGGATTAAATATTATCGGTCAAGCAACATCAACATCAAATGTTGGTTACAATATCACTACAGGGTGTTTTGCTATTTCAGGAAACTGTATCGGTAATGGATCTTTCACAAACACAGTAGCAAACGGAGGCACAGGAAATACTTCTTTTGTTGCCAACACAGTTTTACTCGGAAATGGAACAGGCGCAATCGCTACAACAAGTGCTGGAACAGATAGCCAAGTTCTTGCACTGGTTAATGGAGTACCAACATGGGTTGCCACGACAACACTTTCTACAATTTCTGGAACACTTGCGGCAAATCAAGGGGGGACAGGTCAAACAACATACACAACAGGCGATATTTTGTATGCATCAGGTGCAACTACACTAACCAAATTAGTTGCAACAACAGACGGGTTGGTTTTGAAATTAAACGGCGGGGTCCCAAGTTGGCAGAGTGACTTAACTTCTGGGGGTGGTGGTGGAGCGACTGCTTGGTCAACTTCAACCAACAGTATGATTATCTATCCAACTAACACATCAAACATTTTGGTTTTGGGTGGGAGTGCTACATCAACAGAAGGTGGTACAGGAAATATTTTTGAAGTCGCTCCCGGCAAAAATTCTTTCTTTGGTGGCAACGTCAGAATAAGTGGGAACTCATCGACAACACTTCTCTCTGCTTACACTGCATATTTTGGGGCAACAGCAACTTCAACATTTTCTAACGCAGGAGTTTTGACTTTGGCAGGGTTGTTTGACGGCCCCTTGCAGGCAAACGCCGGCGTCGTCTCTGCCACAACATCTATCGGATTATTTTACGGTGGTACAGCAACCACAACTTTCTACAACGGAGGTGTAGTTTATTCTGACGGAACGAAACTTACACAATCAGCTAGTGCCTCAAACTTCTTCTGGGACGAAACAAACAAGAGACTGGGTCTCGGTACATCTACACCATTTGCAAAACTTTCAATTAACAACATTGCAGGTGAACCAGCATTTGTTATCGGTTCATCAACTGGGAACACATTCATAATCGATTCTCTTGGTAATGCTCGTCTTGGTGGGACACCTGGAACAACAACACCACTAGGAGAGAAATTAGAAGTTGTCGGTAATATTATTTCAAAGGGAACAAGTTGGACGGCGAGAACGTCGGCAGAATCAAACAATTGGATTCTAGTGACTTATGGTGGTGGTCAATTTATTGCAGTTAGTTCAAATGGTACTCATCGTGTCATGACATCTCCAGATGGAGTTAGTTGGACAGCAAGAAATGCGCCAGAAGCAAATAGCTGGTATTCGGTAACTTATGGTAATGGTCTTTATGTCGCAGTTGCACAAAGTGGTACCCATCGTGTCATGACATCTCCAGATGGAGTTAACTGGACAGCCCAAAACGCAGCCGAACAAAATACTTGGTGGACAGTAACATACGGAAATGGATTATTCGTTGCAGTTGCAGTTGATGGTGCTCATGAAATTATGACATCTCCAGATGGAGTGACATGGACAGCAAGAACCTCAGCAGAAGCAAACACATGGCGTGCAGTTACATATGGTAACGGCCAATTCGTCGCAGTCGGTATTACCGGTACCCATCGTGTCATGACATCTCCAGATGGAGTAACATGGACAGCTCAGACAGCATCAGAAGCAAATAATTGGACTGCCGTTACATATGCTCATGGCCAATTCGTCGCAGTTTCGTATGACGGTTCACATCGTGTCATGACATCACCAGATGGAGTAACATGGACAGCTCAGACAGCATCAGAAGCAAATAATTGGAATTCAGTTGTATATGGAAACGGACTTTATGTCGCAACATCTGAATCTGGCACAAACAAGGTAATGACATCTCCAGATGGTGTTAATTGGACGGCACGACAGGCAGCACCAGCAACTTATTGGACTTCAGTTGCATATGGAAATGGAATTTTTGCAGCCGTTTCATACAGTGGTCAAGCTATGTCTTCCGGTAAATCAGAAGTAAATATCAACCCATCTCTCAACATCTACCAAGGAGGAGCAAGCTTCATCGGCCCAGTCGGCATCGGAACAACAACACACCTCTCAACAACAACAGCAGGATACAACTTCGGTCTAACAATATTCGGAGCACAGTATTCATCAACAACAAACTTCTCAAATGCTCCACAACTCTCACTGTCTGATGGTGTAGGAGTAGCACAATGGACATTCCGAAACGCAGGAGGTAACTTCTATCTAGGAACAACAACAGTAGATGGAACAGCAACAACTTCAATCTCAGCTCTTGAAATCTCGGGGTCAGGTTTCGGCACCACAACAGTAAGAGGTCTAACAATAGCAAACGGTCAAGCAACATCAACCTCAAACGTAGGTTGGAACATCACTGGTGGTTGTTATGCAATTGGAGGAAATTGTCTCTCAGTATTTACTAACAATCTATCTTCAGGTGGCACCGCAACAACAACTTTCTACAACGGAGGTGTCGTCTTCTCTGACGGCTACAGATTAACTCAAGCATCATCAACATCATCTTTTTTCTGGGATGATACGAACCACAGATTGGGGTTGGGGACATCAACACCATGGGGATTATTCTCAATCAATCCAAACGCTCTTGGTTCAAATGTTCCAGAATTTGTTATTGGTTCAACATCAGCGACACACTTTGTTGTGAATGGTGCGGGGAATGTAGGGATTGGGACATCGACATTAGGTTCTATAGCAAAGTTACAAATTGAATTTAATAATTCAGAATCAAATAAAACATTAACAGGGCTCCTAAGTAATTTTACAGATAGTGGGTCAATTAATACTCCAACTACAATTAAAGGTATAGATTCATCTCCAAGAGTAACTAGTACTTTGAGTGGAGCCGGCGGTTCACCTACTTTGTATGGTTTTTACTCTGCACCAGTATTATCTGGTTCTACTCCTAACAGCTTTAATGGTGTTATTATTTCCGGCCTACGAACAAGCCCTTCATTTACTGGCACAGTTGCTGCAAACGATTATGCCAACATTTCTGGTCTATGGTCCGTCCTTTCAGATAATTTAACTGGAGCTGGGAGTAAAATAAAAACCGGTCTTTTGTCTGCTGTAACTGGCACAGCGGATTCTAACTATGGAGTGAATATTACTGCTTACGGCGCAAATAATAACTATGGTCTTGCCATAACCTCTGTCGAGGCTTCTTCAACTAACTATGCAATATATTCAAGCGCTCTAGCTCAATCCTACATTGCAGCCTCTCTTGGTATCGGAACAACTTCTCCATTTAGTCAATTCAACCTAACTCTTGCATCGTCGAATCAACCACAACTTGCACTCTCAGCCGGAGCGGGATTTGCACAAACAGTATTCCGTAACGATGGAACAAACTTCTACATCTCATCAACAACAGTAGCAGGAACAGCAACAACATCAACATCAGCATTAGAAATAGCTCTCGGTGGTTTTGGCACAACAACAATTCGTGGTTTGAATATTCTAGGACTTGCAACATCAACTTCAAACGTAGGTTGGAACATCACAACTGGCTGTTACGCATACAACAGCACATGTATCGGTGGTTCATCATTCTCCAACACTCTTCTTAATGGCGGTACAGCGACCACAACTTTCTACAACGGTGGTGTCGTCTTCTCTGACGGCTACAGATTAACTCAAGCATCATCAACATCATCTTTTTTCTGGGATGATACGAACCAAAAACTAGGCTTAGGAACATCAACACCGTGGGCAAGATTGTCAATTAACACAAGTAATACAGGATCAAACATTCCAGAATTTGCAATCGGTTCATCAACAGGTACACATTTTCTTGTTGATGGAACTGGACAAGTCGGTATCGGCACAGCATCACCGACCGGCAGATTGCACGTCCTAGCTTCTGGTAGTGATCAATCAACCATTATTGCTGACCAAGGTGCCACAACAGCTTGGGGGATTCAGTTCAGTAAAACAGGATTGAGTTCTGCCTACGCATTACTGACAGGTAATTTCCAACTTGGTTGGTACGCCACAATGAATCCATACGTTGATGACAACGCAAACTTTAAACTCGGTTCAGTTGGTGCACGTTGGAATTCAATATCAATCGGTACAGGCGCATCACAGTTTGATGGAGCAGTTACAATAAACGGAAATCTTTCGGCACAAGGTGGTTTAACTGTCGGATCTCTCAATGGCCCTCTCCAAGCAAACGCCGGCGTCGTCTCTGCCACAACATCTATCGGAGTTTTGTATGGAGGTACCGGAGCAACTTCATTTTCACCAAACTCCATCATCACATCATCTGCTGACGGTCTCTCACTCATTGCCACATCATCACAGCTAACAGTAGGTTCACTCATCTCAACAACAACAAACAATTCATATTTCCTTGGCAACCTAGGTCTCGGCACAACAACTCCTTCATATTTACTCAATCCATTCTCATCAACAGCTTCACAACTTGCTCTTTCTGCAGGTGCAGGTATCGCACAGTGGGCATTCCGAAACGCAGGTGGAAACTTCTATCTCGGTACGACAACAGTAGATGGAACAGCAACGACATCAGTATCAGCTCTGACAATAATCGGAAGTTCAGGAAACATTGGTGTTGGAACATCTACACCATGGGGGCTATTCTCAATCAATCCAAACGCACTCGGCTCAAATGTTCCAGAGTTTGTCATCGGTTCATCAAGTGCCACACACTTTATTGTTGGTAATGGTGGTAATGTAGGAATTGGAACTACAAGTCCTGGCGCTAAACTAGCAATTACCGGAACAGCTACTTCGTCTGGAGCAGGACCGGGAGCGATTGCCGGCATCTTGCAAGATTTAACTCTAAACAACAACACTTCAAGTGGAACACAATTTGGGAACAGATTTATAAACACAGTTAACGGGAGTCTTGCTGGTAGTGAGATCGGTACACTGATACGAATCGTCGATAGCACTTCTCTAGCAAACACGACGCGAGGACTTGAAGTTCAGGCATGGACCGGAACAAATACAGCAGGAACAAACACGGGTATCGCAGGATTTGGAAAAACTTTTGGTGTTACAGGAACAACTGACGGACTAGCCGGTGGAGTCTCGAGCCCAGCTGCGATATTTGCTGATCTAGACAACGGCTCTGCGCCAACATCTGGAAATGCAATTCGTGCGTACAGTGACAACGCAACTTCTGCAAACTTAGTTTCTATTTATCAAGAAACTTCTGCTTACACTGGCACAGGACTTGTTATGAATTTTGGAAATAACAGCGGGTCATTCAACGGAAAGTTTATTGATTTGCAAAATGCTGGAACATCAAAGTTTGTAATAAATGCTGTTGGCAATGTCGGTGTTGGTACTTCAACTCCGGGTTTCCAGATGCAACTTTCTACCACCTCATCTTCTGGTGGGTTCAAACCACAACTTGCTCTGTCTGATTTCTCTGCTGGAGCAAACGCAAAACATTGGACATTTGCATCACAAGGTGGCAACTTCTACATCGCCACTTCAACAGATGCCTATGCTACAACATCCATCTCTGCTTTGGAAATTTCTGGAAGTGGTTTCGGTACAACAACTATCCGTGGTTTGAATATTGTGGGACTTGCAACTTCAACATCTAACGTCGGCATTAGTTTGACCGGTGGATGTTACGCTATTGGTACAACATGTCTGTCACTCTCAACACTCGGTGGTACAGTCCCAGTTTCAAAAGGAGGAACAAACGTAACATCTTTTGCTTTAAACTCCATCATCACATCATCTGCTGACGGTCTCTCACTCATCGCCACATCATCACAGCTAACAGTAGGTTCACTCATCTCAACAACAACAAACAATTCATATTTCCTCGGCAACCTAGGTCTCGGTACAACAACTCCTTCATATCTACTCAATCCATTCTCATCATCAGCTTCACAACTATCACTGTCAGCTGGTGCAGGTATCGCACAATGGGCATTCAGAAACGCAGGTGGAAACTTCTATCTCGGTACGACAACAGTAGATGGAACAGCAACGACATCAGTATCAGCACTTTCTATTTCAGGTTCAGGATTTGGTACAACAACAATTCTTGGATTAAACATCGTTGGTCAAGCAACATCAACATCAAACGTCGGATTTAATATTACAACAGGTTGTTACGCATATAACGGAATATGTGTTGGTGGTGGTTCATTCTCAAACACTCTTCTTAACGGTGGCACCGCAACAACAACTTTCTACAACGGTGGTGTAGTATTCTCTGACGGTTACAGACTAACTCAAGCATCTTCAACATCTAGTTTCTACTTCGATGCAATCAACAACAGACTAGGGTTGGGGACATCTACGCCATCATATCTTTTGAATCCATTCTCATCTACCGCTTCTCAACTCTCCCTATCTGCAGGAGCAGGAGTAGCACAGTGGGCATTCAGAAACGCAGGAGGAAACTTCTATCTTGGGACAACAACTATTGCAGGAACTGCAACGACATCTGTCGCCGCACTTACTATTTTGGGTACTTCTGGAAATGTTGGTATTGGTATCGCAAATCCAACAGCATTAATGCACATACAAGGCGGAGCAACAATCGGTGATTTGTTTAAAGTTTCCTCATCAACAGGAAATGCCGCGCTTACTATTGGTTGGTATGGAGGTATTTTACAAAATATTGCATCAACCACAGCTCTTGATTTGCAAGACGGTTCCGGCAACAGAGTTTTTGCAGTTGACACAACACAGTCGTCGTCAAACGCTGGAATAGACGTCACTGCTGGTGGTAGTCAGACAGGAAATCTATTTAACTTGTTCTCATCAGGAGGAACACCACTTGCTGTTTTCATGGCCGATGGAGGATTCTTGCAAAATATTTCATCAACAACAGCATTCCGTTTGCAAAGTGGTGCCGGGGTTCCATTGTTTAACGTTGATACACTAAACTCCAAATTTATTTTTGGTACGACAACATCTGGGGTAGCAATGGTTGATATTATAAGCGACCTCTCTGTTAGCGAAAGTAACAACCCAAGTATGGGTTCATCTACTGCTTCAGGACTTCGTGTTATAAGTTTTGATAGTGATTCTCCAACTGCTCTTATAAAAAATGCCAATCCATATCCGTGTGTCGGTCAGGCAACTGGATGTACTTCGGCCGTTGCCGCAGGTAGTGCTGGTATCTTGACTGTTGAATCAGCAACGACAACAAACACAACGTGGTACAACCTCATCACTGCATTCAGTGGTTCCGCTAGAAATGGAACAAACGCTGTCTTCCGAGTTCGCGGTGACGGTAACGTTTACGGTGAAGCAGCATTCAACGCATCTGGTGCCGACTACGCAGAATATTTTGATACATTTGATACAACTATCTCTACTGGTGACATTGTTGTGGCAACTATCACGGATCCGGCTTTAATGACGGCGGCCATAACCGACGCTGGACTTTCTACAACAACACAAGCTTCTGATATTTCTGCAGTAAACGAAGAAGCTTCGTCCACAGTAAATAGTTTATCAGCAAAATCAAAACTGGTTAGCGCAATAATGAAATCGAACAAAGCCTATGACAATAAAATCTTGGGTATAATTTCAAACCAAGCAGCCTTCATAGGTAATAACCCAAGCGGTCGAAATGACTCAAATAAATTCAAAAAAATAGTCGGTCTAGTTGGTCGCGTTCCAGTAAAAGTTTCTCTAGAAAACGGGGCTATAGCTGTCGGTGATTATTTGACTACATCAGCCGAGCACCCCGGCTATGCCATGAAAGCAACTCGAAGTGGATATGTTTTGGGTGTTGCCTTAGAGCCGTCTGATGTCGATTCACCAGAAACATGTCAACCTGGCAGGTTGACATGTTCTGAGCAATCCAACACCATTACAACAGTTCTAACTTTCATTCAGACTGGTTACAAAGTAATAAACAACACATTTGTTTTGGGTGAGGATGATGGACAGCTTGCGAGTGCAACTACAACCGAGTCTGGATCAGGCGCACAAATTTCTGCCACAACTTTCCTAATAAACCAGAAGGGAAGTGGAAATATCTTACAACTTCAGCAGAACGGCACTGACAGACTGCTTATCAAAAACGACGGCACTCTTGCAATCACTTCACAATATCTAAAAGCAGATAACAAACCTGTTTTGTCTGTTTTGGCAAACGACGGCGAAGTTCTTTCTGTCACATCAGCTGGAGATATTTCTATAAAAGGCATAATCTTGGCAAGTAAAAATACAGCAGGTTCTGCAACAATAAAAGCTGGCACAGTTTCTACAAAAGTAATATTTGATAAACCATACTCATCTGCTCCGAAAGTCGTTCTTACTCCACAAGGTTTGCCAGACTCAAACTACGGAGTAACTGAAAAAACTGGCGATGGATTTACTATTACAATGAAAACTCCGACGACAGAAGACATAACATTTGATTGGATGGCTTTGTATCAGCCAGATGAAACAGCTTGGCAATCACTTGCTTTTGCCGGTGGTATAAACCTTCCCCAAGGGTCACCCTTGGGGAATGGAGGAGGTGGGAATGCGACGACAACAGACATAACTTCTCCTGAAATTACGATTATAGGAAATAATCCAGCTACAATAGAAATCGGAGCAACTTATTCTGACATGGGAGCAACAGTAGCAGACAGAGACGAGACTGGTGCAGTAAACAACAATCTAGGTTTACATTTCAACGTTGATGGTGCTGATGCAAGCGAAGTTTCTATTGATACAACGGTTTCGACAAGCTCACCGCAGGCAACGACTACTCACACAATCGTCTACAGTGCAGTCGACGGAGCAGGCAATTGGAGTTTTGCTACGAGAACAGTTGAGGTAATACCGCAACAATAAAAAGTATAAAGTATAAAGTATAAAGTATGAATACAAAAATAAAGATGAAACTAGAGTATAATAAAAAATATGAAGGTATTCTAGAAACTAAAAAGTTTGAGAGAATACGTATGAAAGGAAGAACGGATACTGTTCTAAAGCCAGTGAGTTATTATGAATTCATTGCAGTTATAAAAAGAAATAGAGTAAGAGTGATTGCAAAGCAGATTGATAATGGTGAGAAATTCTTTTGGAGTATTATTCCATTTTGGGGGATGAATGAAAATACAATGACCAGAATATTACACAATGGCGTGCCAGAAGAAGATTAAACAAAAAATGCCACCTTATAGGTGACACACTTTGTTGGCGCTTGGCTACGGCTTGGAAGCCGTGAGAGGGCGAACCCTCCAAACGCCAACTAGAGTATATCAATACAAAAATTTATGTCAAACATTAAAAACACCCAGACAATTAACCAAATAAACAATTTTTAATTTTTACTTTAGAATTTTTAATTAATGTCCAATGACTAATGAACCATTTAAAAACAATTACGATTTAGAAGAAAGAACAGCTGTTTTTGGTGAGAATATTATTCAATTTTGTCGCAAAGTAAAACGTGATCCATTAGTAATGCCACTGCTAACACAAATTATTCGTTCAGCAACGAGTATTGGTGCAAACTATATGGAAGCAAATGGGGCAAGTTCACCAAAAGATTTTGCTAATAAAATATATATTTGTAAAAAAGAAGCTCAAGAAAGTAAGCATTGGCTAAGAATGCTATCTAATTATTATCCTGAAAATAAAGAAGAATTAAGAAAGTACTGGAAAGAAGCTCAAGAATTTGTTTTAATTTTCCACAAGATAGTAACCACTTTAAAAAGTAAAAATTCATTAAAAATTTTAAAGTAAAAATTTAAAAATTATCCATGTCTCACAACTCTTCAAAACTTCTCTCACGAACTCTCCCAATCATCTTGATTGTTATTGTCTTGGTCATCTCTGGAGTAATTTTCAACACTCCGAAAAAATCCTCTGCTAGCTGGTACTCCTCCGGCTCCACCTGGTCCTATCGCAAATCCATCACTATCGACCATACCAAAATCACAGCAACCACAACACCACTCCTAAACTTCCCAATGCTCTTCTCTGTCACAGACTCTGACCTAAAGTACACAGACAGTGGAGGTTTCGTCGCCTCCTCCACAGCAGGTGACATACTATTCACCTCATCTGACGGCACAACTAAACTTTCTCACGAAATAGAATACTACGCTTCCACCACAGGACAAATCATCGCTTGGGTTAAAATCCCTAGTCTCTCACCGACAGACGACACTACTATATATATGTACTACGGTTCACAAACTACAACCTACCAGCCAAATCCGACTGGGGTGTGGGACTCTAACTACAAGGGAGTGTGGCACTTGCCTGATGGGACGACATTGTCTGCACTTGACTCTACAAGTAATGCAAACAATGGGACATTGAGCAATTCTCCAACTGCTGTAACTGGCCAAATAGATGGCGGTGCTAATTTTGTAAGAGCTTCTGGACAATCTATTCATGGAACAATGACAGCTCCAGGGTTACCTATTACCATGAGTGCTTTGTTTAAATTATCCTCGCTTAATGTTTATCATACATTTTTAGCATTCAATAGTGGGGGGAACGATGGGTATGAACTAGTTGTTAACGACACCAATCACCCGGAGGCTACATTTGGGGGGGTAGCAGACTATTCTTTTAGTAATCTGACGGTTACCACAGGTCAATGGTATTACTTTTCTATTACGATAGACCAAGCTAACGGAACGGCAACTGGTTACATGGCAAAATTAGGAGATAATCTCACCGTACAAAGTATTGGTGTGGGTACACCAAACGGAACACCAACTCAATTTGTTATAGGTACGCAAAATGGTCAATATACGGACGGCATCGTTGATGAGGTCAGAGTTTCTAACATAACTCGTACTGCATCTTGGATTACCACTGAATACGCAAATCAAAACTCACCCTCTACTTTTTATGCATACAGCGCAAGACAAATTCAAAATCCAACACTGACCAACTACACAACAACTGGCCCATCATGGTACTCATCGTCATGGCTTTATAGAAAAGCTATCACTATTGACCACACAAAAGTGCCGAATACTGACCAGACAAATTTTCCTGTAGAAATAGATTTGACTGACAGTAATCTCCAAGCAAATGCTCTTTCAAATGGTAACGATATTTTGTTTACCTCATCTGATGGCACAACCAAAATCCCTTACGAAAGAGAAATATACACCACTTCAACAGGAAGATTGACCGCATGGGTCAAAGTACCGACAGTTGCAACAGCTTCAGATACTGTTATTTATATGTACTACGGTAATGCTGGTGCAAGTGACCAGCAAGATGCAGTGAATACTTGGGATAGTAACTACAAAGGTGTGTGGCATTTACCAGATGGGACAAGCTTAACTGCTAATGACTCTACCAGTAATGCAAACAACGGGACTTTAGTAAATACGCCGACTGCAACAGCAGGTCAAATAGATGGTGCTGGTGCGTTTGTTCGCTCAAGTAGTCAATATATAAGTCTACCGAATGGTGGGGGCTTAAATAACATCCAAACTGGAAGTATTAGTGCATGGCTAAAGACGGCTGACAATCTTGGTAGTATAGGTTTTGTGTCGAGGCAAAAAAATGGGTCGTTTACTGAAATGAAAATGCAAACGACTAGAATCAACCCATCACTTGCATATCTGTCTTGGTCTCCATATGGTAGCCAAGTAATTCTTGGGAGCACCAATATAGGTAATGGAAACTGGCACTATATAGTTATCAATTATGCTTCTGGAAGCCATGCCTTATATATAGATGGTGTAGCAAACGGTACAGCAACAACGGTTGGGACGATGCACGACGATGCTAGTAGTCCACTCACACCAGGCGGGGGGACTGGTGACCAAAATAATTACTGGTTGGGTTCTATCGATGAGTTTCGGACAAGTAATACAAATCGCTCCGCCGACTGGATTACTACAGAATACAACAATCAATCAGCAACAAGCACATTTTACACAA
>JAHFOB010000028.1 GCA_023267045.1 Candidatus Zambryskiibacteriota bacterium | reverse complement strand
ACTAGTAGTTCGTTCTTAAAATAGGTTTACTTTTAATCATTATTTACCACTGCATCATCTATTTTGTATTTCCAGCGGAATACTACTGGCTCATCATTTATCAATTTCAATCCCAAATAAATTCTATCCTCTAATTCTTTTATACTGTTCACCCGTATATCTCTTAAAAATCCTCTGGCAACTTTGCTGAAGAACATTTCAATCATATTCAACCATGATCCGTGAGTCGGTGTAAACACAAATTCAAATTTTCCGGGAGTACTTTCTAAATATTTCATTGTTTCTTTTGAGCGGTGTGCTGAATGATTATCTAATATTACCCGGATTTTCCAATCGGACGGATAAACCTCTATTGTCTTTTTTAGAAATTTAATAAACTCCTCGCTTCTATGCCGTTTGGCTACTAATGGGATCACTTGCCCTGAGTGTAAATCTATAGCTGCCAGTAAGCTTAATGTTCCCAATCTTTTATATTCGTAGTCCCTACCCACAGTTGCATGTTTTCCAGGTACAGGCAACAGTTGTGCGCCAATGTTTTTTAATGCCTGGATACCTGGTTTTTCATCATAAGAAATTGTTGTTTTCTTTCGCTCGGGAAGTTGTTCTTTTGTTAGTTCTTCTTGTTTATTAATAATAGCCACATCCTTATATACAGCTAAAACCTGTGCCATTTTTTGATCAAATAGTTCATCACGTTTTTCCAAATAATACTGAATCTTATGTGGTTTTATACCTGCTTTGTTTAATATTCCATAAATAAGGCTTTTACTGGCTTTCTTTAGTTTAGGATAGCCTGCTTTTTCACAGTTTTTTTTAATATAACCCGCAAGTAAGCTATATGTCCAGGTTTCATGGGCATAGCCATAATCAACAGGCGACTGGCAAGCAATAGAAGTAACCCAGGCATGATCTTCATCACTGATCTCAGCGGGCACTCCTCGCCCGGATAAATCATCTAATGCCGCGATAGCTCCAAAACTCAATGCTTTATCTATACAATCATATACACTCACCTTACTCAAGCCCACCTGTTTGCCTATGGTAGGGATAGAAATGCCGTCCATATACAACAACAATATTTTAGCTCGTTGAACCTTGCGTGCCTCTTCGGTTTTACTTTTTGAAATACCTACCAATTTAATCATGTCCTTATCGGTACAGGTCAACGGGTTTCTTTTTTTATATGACATAGCCCCATGTTTGAGGCAAATATACTATGTTTTTTGAAAAAGTAAACTTATTTTAAGAACGTTCTACTAGTAAACCTTTGTACGTTAGTAACAATAACTATCCAATAAATAGTAAGGAAACCACCATTGTTTCAGAGCCAGTGTCTGAAATGTTTGCTGAAAAACACGAACCGGTAACCATTTTGGACAATAATACCGATAAAATTCAACCTATTGAAGTTTCAGCCACTTCGGAGCCAGAAAGCTCAAAAGCACCGAAGCCAATAAGTACTATAGAAGAAAAAATTCTTTCTGTCTTTAATGGCAAACCATTGACTGCAAAAGAAATCTTGCTGAGGCTTCATATTGATTTAACGACAAATAAATTAACAAGTATTTTAAAGAAATTAAATAATATTGAAGTAAAAAAAGAAAAGTCTGTAAACCACTATTATTTGAAAGGATCGTCTAATACGCACCCATCACTTAGTAAACCTCAATCACTAGCTTTTTATTAATAGTATATGCGCTACAAATCACTAATGAGTAACTTATGCCACTCATTAATATAATCGCTACTTTTAGCACTATTAATGAAATTGTTAAGCAAACTTGTGTTTATTTTACCATCATTGTCAATGAAGTTAATTTTTATATTTTGTAATAAATTAATTGCAGTTTCCCTTGGCACACCAATTTCTATCAATGCCCTTAATCTTTGATCCATCGCACCGACTTCAATGAAAGAAAGAACATGACTTTTATTTTGGTTATTTATAGTATCATTGATATTGAAAATTGGCCTTAATAATTTCGGTATGTTGTAAACGACTTTTGTATGAATGTCTTTTATTCTTTCATCAATATCCTCACTATTTGTGATTGGATAAGTAGGGGGATTAATAACATCTCTTAATGGCTTTCCGCTTCCATAGTTTTCCGCGTAAATACTAAGAGATAGTAATTTTCCAATGGCACTATCATTTACCGGAGCAATATCAATATACCTATCAAAATAACGAGGCGCAAAACTGTACATTTTCAACATGAGGGCATGCAATTCATTTGCACAGCCAATTACGGTTTTGGGAATGCTACTCCATTGATTATTAACAAAACTGGTATACATGCTATCTAACAATATTGGGTCCCAGTAAAAATTATTAAAGCAAATACTTTTGGGTATTGTCAATTGTGATAGATGTTCTATTGTCTTATCAATGGTGTTCTCAGTAATGTCAATTCCTACTTCTTTTATTCTTTTTAACGCCTGCTTTTCATACTTTAAGCACATGTTTCTTATGTAAACTACTATATCATTGTCTGCTACTTTAGTAGGTGGTATATTATTTTCCAGAGTATTAATGATAGTATCTTTTTCTTTTTCAAACCTTTTACTATATCCCAGATTTAGTTCCTTTTGCTGAGATACATCTAATGTAATTGATGCGTCTGTGCATTGTTTTTCATCAATAATGAATGCTCTACCTACGAAGTCCTGCATTAGCCTGCCAGCTCTACCTTTTAAGTTTGTAAACTCGTATCCGGTCAATTGTTCATCCTTTCCAACTCGTGGATTTCTAATGATAATATTTTTAGCTGGTAAATTTATCCCCTGCATTAGCGTCGTAGTTGAGACAACTGTATTTAAGATTTTTGAAGCAAAAGCTTTTTCAACTATTGCACGGGCATGTTGTGGCATTTTACTATGATGGAAACCTATACCTTTCTCAAGGGCATTTATGAGAGAGTAATCTTTGTGTACAGTATCAGAAATAAACTGTTTTAGGCTAAGTAATTGAGGATCGTTATTGTGGCTAATTTCAATAAACGCAGCCACTTCTAATGCGATTTTATTTGCGTTGGCTGTTGTATCTGAAAAAATAATGTTCCCCTCATTCTGGCTCTTTTGAATAAGAGAAGCAATGAATTTATTCGCGTGTTCGCCAAATCTTACTTTATCAAGTATTTTACTAGACAAATTAAATTCGTCCTTTATCTCGATTGAATTGCTATATTTTAGCGGTAGATACTGTAAAAATTCAAGTTTCTTTTTTGTTTTTTTTATAGAGTATGTTATGTTTATTACAGATGGCAATTCTTCGCTTACGCTTTTACCATTTCTCCCAAACCATTTTTTTACAAGGTCATTAATATTAGAAAGTCTAGGGCCGCTTATAATAATTTTATCAGGGGTTCTTATCATTTTTAAACTCTTGGATTACGTTTAATAAGATTTTTGCTCTTTCTTCATTTTCGTTTGTTACTTTCTCAATATTTT
>JAHFOB010000027.1 GCA_023267045.1 Candidatus Zambryskiibacteriota bacterium | reverse complement strand
TGAAGGTGCAATAACATCACATCTCTCGTTTGCCGGAGTTCCAGAGTGACCTTTTATTATTTTCCAATCAATTATTTTGTGATTAACTAGTCCAACTAACCTTCCCCACAAATCACGATTCAGAACCTCTTCTTTTTTTGATGTCAGCCATTTATTTTTTTGCCAGCCTTTTACCCAACGAGTGATACCGTTTACAACATAGGCTGAGTCAGTATATATAGTCACTTCTTTTTCGGCTGAAACAGACCCCAGCGCAGAAATAACTGCCAGAAGCTCCATTCTATTGTTTGTTGTATGATCATCACGACCGCCAAGTTCAGTTACAATGTCATCAGTTAAAACGATTGCTCCCCAACCACCTGGACCAGGGTTACCTCGTGCCGCTCCATCAGTAAAAATAGTTATCATCTTTTTATTATAACAAAATACATAACCAGCGTTAGAGATTGTGACTTAATAAGGAATCTTGCATTCCTCAAAACAGTGAGCACTGCGATTTAGCTTGTAAACACGTTCTCTGCCACGGGCTTCACTAGAAACGGCTTCGACGGAATTTAAGACTTGTAAATGATGAGTGACGGTAGGCTGACGTAATTTGATTTTCTCTGTCAGTTGCCCCACCGTAAGACCATCTTTGGATTTACCGAGCATACACACCAAGTTATAACGGCTACGTTCGCCGACAACTTTGAAACAGTCTGGACAAAGTTCCTCTTCGCCGGAGACAACCCGTGGAACCCATACTGGTCGCGGGTATGTGCGAGATTGTTTTTCACTATTTTTTGTGTCGGAATTTCTTTTCCCCAGTTTTTTATTATTCATAGATGACTATCTATATTATAATGCATAGACTACTATCAATATAACTTATTTAATTATATGCCACAAGGTAAATCTGGGGAGCTTACAATGATCATAAAACGAAGTGGATCTTCTGTCCCGTTCGACCGAAAGAAAATCATTATAGCTATTAGCAAGGCCATGAAAGCAATGGGAGAATTTGAGCAAAAAGCGGCAGACTCCGTAGCACTTGCAGTTGAGAAAGCACTGATCGAAAAGAAAAAAAATAATCCATCATTTATACCAACCGTGGAAGGTGTACAGGATGAAGTAGAGAAGGAGTTGATGCTCCAGAAATTCCCAGCTACCGCAAAGGCCTACATACTCTATCGCGCAGAACGTAACCGACAGAGATCAAAACGCGCTGTTGTTCCAGAACGTGTGCGAAAACTCGTTAGAGATAGCAAAAAATATTTTGAAGGTAATCTTCTCGGCGAATTTGTCTATTTACGATCATATGCTAGATGGATTGAGACTGAAAACAGACGCGAGACGTGGATAGAAACAGTTGATAGATACGTGTCATTTATGAAAGAAAACCTCGGGAAAAAACTTTGTGATGAAGAGTATGCAGAAGTTCGTGAAGCAATTCTAAAACAAGAAGTCATGCCGTCGATGCGATTATTGCAATTTTCTGGTGAAGCCGCACGACGTTGTAATGTTTGTGCGTATAACTGCACTTTCACTGCACCAAGTCACATTGATGATTTTGCAGAAATTATGTATTTGTCGATGCAAGGTTGCGGTGTTGGTTTCGCAGTCGAAAGCCAAAATATTGAGAAATTGCCACAGATACAGAAACAGAAAAAAATTGAAATAAAAAAACACATAGTCGCTGACTCAAAAGAGGGTTGGTGCGACGCCCTCACTCTAGGGCTCAAAACTTGGTATGACGGAAAAGATATAGAGTTCGATTTCTCTCTTATTCGTCCTGCTGGTTCACGTCTAAAAGTTATGGGGGGTAAAGCTTCTGGACCGGAACCCTTGAGATCACTTTTGGAATTTGCTCGAGAAAAAATATTGCGCCGACAAGGTCGACGTCTACGTCCAATAGATGCCCACGACATCATTTGTAAAATTGGTGAATGTGTTGTTTCAGGCGGAGTACGTCGAACAGCTATGATCAGTCTGTCCGATCTTGACGACTCTGATCTACGTGATGCCAAAAAAGGTCAATTTTTCCTAACTGAACCACATCGTATGGTGGCAAACAACTCTGCAGTTTACGAAACCAAGCCTTCAAACACACAGTTAGTGGAAGAGTGGGTATCTCTTATGAAAAGTGGTTCTGGAGAGCGTGGTATTTTCAACCGCGGTTCACTGTCAAACACTCTGCCAAAACGACGAAAAGACTATTTCAAAAAAGTTGGTTTTATTACAGAAGATGGAGTGGCGCAAGGCCCGATCGGTGTAAATCCTTGTGGTGAAATTATTTTGCAGTCAAAACAATTTTGTAATTTATCTGAAATTATTGCTCGATCATCCGATACATATGAAACATTGATGCGAAAAGCGAGATTGGCTTCCCTTCTTGGAACTTATCAAGCAACACTTACAAAATTTAATTACATTTCAAAAGATTGGTTGAAACATTGTAAAGAAGAATCTCTTCTCGGTGTTTCTATTACAGGTCAATGGGATAGTGAAGTCGCGCGAGAACCAGAAACTCTACGGGCAATACGAGATATGGCTGTAAAAGCAAATGCAGTTTACGCCAAAAGATTTAATATTAATCGAGCTATGTCTGTTACTGCAGTAAAACCATCTGGGACAGTTTCGCAAACATTTAATTGCTCTTCTGGTATTCATCCTAGACACTCGAAATATTACATCCGTCGTATACGTATTTCTGCCACTGATTCGCTTTTCAAAATGTTGCGCGACCAAGGAATACCCTACTATCCCGAAGTTGGCCAAAACACAGAAAATGCTAGTACATATGTATTAGAATTCCCCGTAGAATCTCCCGATAGTTCAAAATTTAAAGATGATTTTTCATCACTTGAACAACTTGAATACTGGAAAATAGTAAAACTCAATTACACTGAACATAACCCTTCGGCGACAATATCGGTTGGAGAAGACGAGTGGATAGGTGTCGTCGATTGGTTACAGAAAAACTGGGATATTATAGGTGGCTTATCATTTTTACCTCGATTTGATCATGTTTATAGACTTGCTCCATATGAAGCAATCGACAAAAAACGTTACGAGGAATTAAAAAAGCAATTCCCAGAAATAGATTATTCTAAACTATTTTCTTATGAACAAACTGATGAAACTGAACAAAAGAAAGAACTAGCCTGTGTCGGTGGGCTATGTGATATAGATATGGTTGTCCCAACTGAAACCAAATTGACTGCCAAGTTCTAAAATATATCAACTATTCGGAGACGTAACTCTGGGAAATTGCGAAAGGTGGACTTTTCGAGAGTTGCAACCATGTTTATAGAACTACCCTGTTTTACAGGAATAGAAAATTTATCGCCATTTTGGAAAAAAGCGATTGCTGTAACATCTTTGCCGTCATTTTTTCTAAATTTCAACTCTAAATGATTCTTTTCTTTGCCAAAAAGTTTTATGGCATCGATTTTTATATTTTCAAGAAGAAACAGTGGCTTTGGATTACCAAGTCCAAACGGTGCAAATTTTTCTATCTGGCTGTAGGTATTCCAATT
>JAHFOB010000016.1 GCA_023267045.1 Candidatus Zambryskiibacteriota bacterium | reverse complement strand
AATCCGAAAACGAGAAATATTTAACCTGATCCTGTTCTCGCTAGGATTATTGTTAAAGCATATAAAGAGTACGCCAAAGGTTCGCACACTCTACCCTCCATGTCGCACTTTTTGGCTCTACACGGAGTAGTTACAAAGTCCGGAACGCCACTTGGCAAAGCTTCTACGCACGAGTTACTTACCAACAAAGCGTACATCGGTTTAGTGAAGCACCACAGTGAATGGTTTGACGGAAGCTTTGCGCCAATTATTTCTCCAGATTTATTTGAAGCCGTGCAGAATAGGTTGAAAGAACGATCGCGTCCCCGCAAATCAAAAATACATCACAATTTTCCTTTCACTGGACTTTTTCGTTGTGGAGAGTGTGGAAGTATGATTACTGCACAGTGGGCAACAAATCGGTTTGGTGTTAAGTATCGTTACTATCGTTGTACGAAAAAGAAAAATTGTTCTCAAGGGTATTTGCGGGAAGAAACGCTCGTCTTTCAACTGCGAGAACGGCTTCAAAAAATCTCACTTCCCGACGATTGGATTGAGTATATGATGAGAAAAACTGACGAGTGGCAAAAAGAAGTAAAAGTATCGTCGGGAAGTCGTGTCGAGCAAATCAAAGAGGATGAGCGAGAGATACAGCAAAAGCTCGACAATTTGATTACGCTGTATCTCGATGGTAATGTACCAAAGGAAAGTTATCTCGCTAAAAAGGATGAGCTTTTGCAAAAGAAAGTCTCGCTCACAGTTAAAATTGATTCTGCCCGACACGAGAGAAATAATTGGGTCGAACCCTTGCGAGAATGGATTTTAGATATGAAAAAAGCCACGCAATTGCAGTCTACTGATAATTTTTTTGAAATTAAGGACTATTTCAAAAAAATTGGAACGAACCTGCAATTACGGGACAAATCCGTCTCCGTCTCATTTTGCCCACCGACTGAATTCGCCATATCCCGCAAAACGGGTTCAGAATTCGCCCACCCATTACTCTCACTTGCGCGCACGCGCGCCGACCAGATTTCAAACGATGTCTCTTTTTGTGGAGAAGGGCGGAATTGAACCGCCGTGCAAATAAAATTTGACAATACTTCTACACGGCGTAGTTGGTTTTATTTGTCTCGAACGTGATCCTCTAAATCAACAAAATAGATCACATTCCAGTTTTCTTTTTCTTGAAACTCTATCGAAACTAACAGAATTTCCAGTCCGATGTTATATCAACCACTTCCCGTAACAGACTTCAGGGAGTAGCCGCCGCTAGGCAGTAATCTTAAAAAAGATTATGCGTAAGCGAGAGCGAATCCGTTTGCCATAAATGGTGAACGAACTGCTTTTGCAAAGGTGTTTTTAGCATCTATGCTTTGATGCAGTTTAAAGAGTTGTCATCAGCTCTGCCGTGCGTATTGTCAAAGAATTTATTTGTCTATGCCTGTCATCCCCCTAAAACAAATCTAAGATTTCAAGTTTCTTCTTGATTTACATTTTTTTCCAGTAACAGAATAATTTTGCGATCAAAATTTTCTTTCTGCTCATGCTTCACGCATTCCGCAGATACTGGAAAAAATTGTAAATCAAGAAGATTTGCTTTAGGCGAATGATAGTAATGAACCTATCTGTCTTTAAACTCTCTTCGAGTTTCTCTGTCCGTATCCTGTTTCTTGATAGTTTCTCGTTTGTCGTATTTTTTCTTTCCTTTTCCAACTCCGAGATCTACCTTCAAGACTCTGCCTTTATTGTACACTGATAAAGGGACTATTGTCAAGCCTTTAGCTTTCTCAATATCAGACAGTTTTTTTATCTCAAGTTTGGTCAAAAGTAGCTTTCTATTTCTCCTAGGATCATAATCAGCCGGTGCATTTTTCTCTTGGAAAGGCGGAATAAAACTACCGATGAGAAATGCTTCACTACCACGAACAGTTACATACGATCCCTCCAAAGAACCTTGGCCTTTTCGCAGAGATTTTACTTCAAAACCAAAAAGCTCCAGTCCAGCGACATATTTTTCTATTATTTCATAATTAAAGCTGGCTTTTCGGTTTGTTATAAGCGACATACCCAAATAATATAGCATATTTCTCTTAACTTTTAATTTGCAACATTTGGTGTATACTAGGCCTACTTAATATGAGTTCACCAGAAATACAAAACAAAAAGAAAGTCATAATAAAGAGAACAAATAATGACGGTAAAGAACCAAAAGACGGCTCAATAGTAAGCTATATTGTTTCAACCATACTTATTTTTATTGTTCTTTCTACACTTTACTCTTTCATTTCCAATTCTTCTGGAACTAAAATTGAGCAGATCCCTATTTCACAACTTTCTTCCGATATAAAATCTGGGTTAGTTAAAACGATTACTGTAAAAGGTGATAGTTTGGACGTTGAATATAAAACTGGAGAAACAAAAAACTCAAAAAAAGAAGAAGGTGAGGCGCTACTCCAAACTCTGGTAAACTACGGCGCAACAAAAGATCAGATCGCTTCCATAAAAATAGATATAAAAAATGACACAGGTTTCACCTATTGGCTGATAAATCTTTCGCCGATCATTTTCCCAATACTTTTCATAGCTATTTTTATTTGGTTTTTGACTCGTCAGGTCAAAGGAGCTGGTATGCAGGCACTAACATTTGGTCAATCAAAAGCCCGGATGATAGATCCGAACGACAAATCACAGCGTGTTACTTTCAAAGATGTTGCTGGTGCAAAAGAAGCCAAAGAAGAGCTCTCTGAAATCGTAGATTTTTTGCGTAATCCGAAAAAGTTTTTAGATATTGGCGCTAGGATTCCAAAAGGCATTTTACTTATGGGTGCTCCAGGAACGGGCAAAACTCTCTTGGCTCGAGCGGTGGCTGGTGAAGCAGGAGTGGCATTTTTTTCCATTTCTGGATCAGAGTTTGTTGAGATGTTTGTTGGAGTTGGAGCGTCGCGTGTTCGAGATTTATTTTTAATGGCCAAGAAAAATTCTCCGGCAATTATTTTCGTTGATGAGATCGACGCAGTTGGACGCGTTCGAGGTGCCGGACTCGGCGGGGGAAATGATGAACGTGAGCAAACATTAAATCAAATTCTAGTCGAGATGGACGGTTTTGAACCAAATGAAAAAGTCATCGTCATGGCGGCGACAAACAGACCAGACGTTTTGGACCCAGCACTACTGCGACCAGGAAGATTTGATCGTCGAGTGACACTTGATTTACCAGACAGAAAAGATCGCGAAGAAATATTACAAGTTCACAGTACCAAAAAACCTTTTGCTGAAGATGTGAATTTGAAAGTTATTGCTGAAAGAACACCGGGATTTTCTGGTGCGGATTTGTATTCACTGATGAACGAGGGAGCAATACTAGCCGCTCGTGAAAATAGATTGAAAGTTTCGCAGTACGACTTGATACGTTCAATTGAAAAAGTTATGCTCGGTCCTGAAAGAAAAAGCCATATTCTTTCCAAAAAAGAAAAAGAAATCACTGCCTATCACGAAGCAGGGCACGCAGTTCTTGCGTCCATACTTCCATACGCTGATCCTGTTCACAAGATTTCCATCATCGCTCGTGGTCGTGCCGCTGGATATGTGTTGCATCTTCCGATAGAAGATACAAAACTTCAGTCCAAGAAAGAATTTCTAGACGACATCGCAGTTTCTCTTGGCGGATATGTTACAGAAAAAATGATGTTTGATGATGTTACAACTGGCCCGTCAAATGATTTACAAGTCTCAACTGCACTGGCCCGAGATATGGTTACAAAATACGGCATGTCGGATATGCTCGGCCCCGTCGCACTTGAAGGAACAGGTGGTAAGGCACTTTTTGGTCGGGGAGTTGAAGAAAAAGAATTTTCAGAAAAGGTAGGTAGTGATATTGACGCAGAAGTTTCTCGCATAATGTTGGAGGCTCGGCAAAAAGCTGAAAAATATATTACAGAAAATAGAAAACTTCTTGACGCTATTGCAAAAAGACTAATGGAAGTCGAAACGATTGAGAGAGCAGAGTTTGAAACGATTTTAGTTGCAAATGGCATTACTCCAAAAAAGAAACTGGATATTGAGCATCAGGCATAAAAAATATTGACTTTCTCCATTTAAAAAGCATAATAATAAGTGGAGGTTTTTGACATGCAATACAGCTATGATGTTGCCACAAACGTGGTTAGGGGAATCTTGGACGACACGACCAGAGAGATTGGGATTGGCGGAAAAGAAGTCTCCAGGCTGAAAGAGTTGTTGTATGCTCTGGAGATTCATGCCATGGATCCTGATCTGGTGGTCAAAGAAGCAGGTTGTATTAGGAATTCCGTTTTCCCTAGACCGCGCAGTTGTCAGCCTTGGTTTGACAAGACTGTTTAAGACAAAAGGTCGGCACAGAAAACGTGTCGACCTTTTTTCACAAAATAGTTGGTATACTGTGAGTAGGAGGTTCTTGTGAAATGTACAGAAAAGATAATCCGGCATGGTGGGACTAGTCGCTTTAAAACTGTTCCGTGTGGCGGAATTGTTTACTCCACCACTTCGGCTTTGAGAGCGATCGGGGTTTGGTATGTCTGTAACTGTTGTGGTTACAGATTTACTGATCCGAAAGATATTAAATACTTCATGCAAATTGAAGGAGTGGGGTCAGTATTGAGAGAAATGAAATCTGGATCAAAATGAAAGGCTGGAGTAAATCTCTGGCCTTCGTTTTTATTTTAGCCAAAGTATGCTAATTTAATATAGTTCGCGTTATATTATTTTAACAAATCCGCCTGTAGCTCAGTTGGTTAGAGCATCGAGCTTATACCTCGAGGGTCCCACGTTCGAGTCGTGGCAGGCGGACTTGACAGCATTTTATAAGTATGATACAATGGACGCCAGATTGAGACATGGCCAATAGGTGGCTATGTCAATCAAGGAGTTGAGTCATGAATTTTCTCTTTTCGTTTTTCCAGGCAATTTTTCGCTTCTTCACCGTCGTTCCGGTGGAGCCGTCGGTCTTCTCTCCGGCCGTCGGTGCGGTTATGCCGTTCATGACGCCGTTGGGGGTTCCCCCGACGGACTCCCGACCGTCGAAGATTCGTCGCAACCGGTCCCACAGGACCAAACGGCTCGATGATCGCCGGGCGCGTAAAGCGCTCCAGCGGATGCGGGCAACGCGTCTGTTTCGCGGGCAGAACTGCCGCACCGGCGGCGCCGCGTAGCACCTAGCCCGATCACTTCACAGGAAGTGGTCGGGCTAAACTTTTATTCAAAATGTATTTTATCTGTTTGATTTTTTAAATAATCTCGGATGATGGGATAATTTTTAAATTCTGGGTCGGATTCTACAATTTTAATTGCTTCTGTTCGTGAAGCCTCAACCATTTTTATATTTTTTATAGCTTCCATTGCTAGGTCGGAGATGCCCCATTGTTTTCTACCATAAAGTTCTCCAGCTCCACGTTGGGCTAAATCAAACTCGGCAAGTTCAAATCCATTTTTAGCAGTGGTTAGTGCCTTCAAACGATCACGTGTTTTTTGGCTATTACTTTCGGCAAAAACATAACAATAGGCTTGGTGGTTTGATCTGATAACTCTGCCACGAAGTTGGTGAAGTTGTGAAAGACCAAAGCGTTCCGCACCCTCGATAATTATCATCGTTGCGTTTGGAACATTTACACCGACTTCTACAACAGATGTTGCTACGAGTATTTGTGTTTTGCCAGAAGAAAAGTCTGCCATCACTTTTTCTTTATCTACTGGAGTCATTTTTGAGTGTAGTATATCCACGGCAAACTCTTTGAAAACATCTTTTTGAAGTCTCTCTGCTTCGAGCGTGACTGATTTGGCAATGATAGCTAGTTCTTTTGTTGGATCTGGTTCGTTTATACGTGGACAAATAACGTAGAGTTGTCGACCAGCTTTTAATTCCTCGCGGATTTCTCTGTAGGCATTATCTCTTTCGGATGAAAGAATTATTTTTGTAATAATAGGTTTTCTTCCGTGTGGCATTTGGTCTAACAAAGTCAGATCCAAGTCACCGTAAATAGTTAGTGCAAGTGTTCTAGGGATTGGAGTAGCGGTCATTGAAAGAAGGTGTGGCACACTATAATTTTCATTTGCACTTTTGCTTGTAAGTTTTTGTCTCTGAAGTGTTCCAAATCTGTGTTGTTCGTCAATAATAACAAAAGCCAGATGTTTGAACATCACAGATTTTTGTATCAGTGCGTGAGTACCTATCAAAATTGGCACTTCGCCGTTTGCAATCCATTTTAGTAGTTGTGCACGAGAAATTTTTGTTGGTTTTCTCGGATCACTTTTTGAGGGGAAAATTTTACACTCACTTCCTGTGATCAAACCGATTTTCAACGGCAAATGTTCAAAGTAGGAACAGAAATTTTCATAATGTTGTTTTGCTAGGATCTCTGTTGGTACCATGTATGCCGTTTGCAAGTTTCCATAATCTTTACCGACTGGACGAGATTTTGTCACAGCATATATTGTTGTTGCCGCCACTGCTGTTTTACCTGAACCAACATCTCCTTCGAGTAGTCTCGACATAGGGTAGCCTCTTTTCAAGTCTTGAGTTATTGAATCAATAGCTTTTATTTGCGAGGTTGTTGCTTGAAAGGGAAATCTTTTTACGAAATCCGCCACATCTTTTTGACTTGTCTCGATCTTGAAAGCACTTTTCTTTGCCCACAGTTTTCTTTCTTTTTGTTTTTGCAGTTGAATGAAAAATATTTCTTGAAAAGCAAATCTTTTTCTGGCAGAAAGTTCATTATCTTTGTTTTTTGGGAAGTGAATCCAGATAAATGCCGTCTTAATTCCAGGTAAATTATATTTTTTTAAAATGTCCGCTGGTATCGGTTCTTCCAATGTGTCAAAGATGCCCTTTGACATCAACTTTTGGAGGGCGTGGTAAATCCAAGTAGAGGAGACACCTTTACTTTCGGGATAGACCGGATACATTGTATGGCTATCTTTTCCATTTGCACCACTTTGACCAAAAAGAGATTCTCCAACTGCAGTTGGCAGGTTATTTACAGTTTCTATTTTCGGGTTACTCATGTAGAGATCTTCTATGTATTCACTCACCCCAGTACCAGAGCGAAGCTCGGTACGGGGTTTCGCGCGTCTTCGCGCGCTCACTCGACCTTCAACACGAACTAGCTGTCCTTCAAAAACCATTTTGGCAATGTAGGGTTGGTTAAACCAGACAAGTTTTATCTGACCAGTGTCATCGGTTATAGTGCCTTCGGACATCGGGATTTTTTTGACCCAAGCTTTGCTTATTTTCAGTCCAGAGATTTTTCCAAAGACAACTGCTTCATCACCACTTGAGAGTGACTCAACGTTTTTTATTTGACTGGTATCGCCATACCGAACAGGGAAGTAGTACAGCAAATCCTCCACAGTAGAAATTCCCATTTTTAATAGGGCTTTTTTCTGGGTTTCAACCAGACGGAGTTCTGAAGAAAGTAGAGAATCTAATTTCATAGGCTATCTATTATACAGAATTGTCTCTTTTTTGGCATTGGTCTGTTTATTTGCAAAATAGTTAAAGGAAGGTTTATACTTGTGATATGAAATACAAAATTATTGCTGGTTTGTTCACTTTAGTGTTATTTTTTGGTGTCAGCGTATCAGTGTTTGCAAAACAAGTTAAAGATGATCGTATACCTGGTCAATACATAATCGTACTGAAAGATAATACGGGTGATGTTGATGGGGCGATAAATGATTTGGTAAAGAAACATCACGGCACACGTTTGGATTCTTACCACAATATCATAAAAGGTTTCTCGGCTAATATGTCAACAGATGAAATCGAAAAGATTAAAAAAGATCCTCGAGTCGATTTTGTTAGTGAAGATCATGTCGTCACCGCTTTAGGAATATTCGAATCTGAAAAACAAAATCTTAACTCCCAAGCGAAATTACAAACACAGTCTCAGAGTTTACCTACTGGCATATCTAGAATTCACTCAAATACAACTGTAAATAAAGGCGCTGGAGTTGTAGTGGCGGTTATCGATACTGGCATTTATACTTCTCATCCAGATCTATCGACCAACATTTTAAATAGTGGAACTAGTTGTATAAACAGAACAACTTCAAACGATGACAATGGTCACGGTACTCATGTGGCCGGAACTATTGCAGCACTTGATAATAGTTTCGGTGTTGTCGGTGTGGCACCAAAAGCCAAACTCATACCGGTGAAAGTTTTAGACAGGAATGGTTCTGGTACTTGGTCATCTGTTATTTGCGGAATTGATTGGGTTACAGCTCATGCCACTCAATACAACATAAAAGTTGCGAACATGAGTTTAGGTGGAGCAGGAACTTCGGATAATAACTGTGGTAATACAAACAAAGATGCACTCCACAAGGCTATTTGTAGATCAAGAGATGCTGGTGTAACTTATGTTGTTGCTGGTGGAAATAGTTCTGCTGATTCGGCAAGTTCTGTACCATCTTCCTACGATGATGCTGTTATCACCGTCTCTGCTTTAGCTGATTCTAACGGGATCTCTGGCGGTTTAGGTGTTGCTACTTCATATGGTCCAGACGATACATTTGCCACGTTTAGTAATTTTGGAAGTGTTGTTGATATCGGAGCTCCTGGAGTTAATATTTTATCGACATGGAAGGGGGGCGGATACGCAATACTTTCCGGTACATCCATGGCTACTCCTCACGTTACAGGAGCGGTGGCACTTTACTTGGATGCTCATCCTGGTTCAACATGGACACAGATTCGTGACGGACTCCGTGCTATTGGAGAAAATCTAAACTTTGGTCACACTGATCCATCTGGACTTCACCCAGAACCAGTTCTAAATGTAGCATCACTTTAAAATTTAAATTTATAATACAACAAAAAACACCCTGAGCTTGTCGAATGGGTGTTTTTTGTTTTGAATTATTATCGAGTTATACAGTAAGTTGCACTGTCTGGAATTGCTGGTTCTGCGTGGCCTGGGGCACAAACTTTGACTCGACCAGTTGCATTGACTTCAATTGTGTATGCGGGGGATGTCGCGACTGGCTCAGTCGGCAAATCAGAAATATATGTTGGCACTAAACATCCAAGAGCTCCAGTTGCTGTTGTAATATCTGTTGCCATTGCGGTAGTTATACTTGTTGGGCCTGCTGGGATTGGACCACAAGTATATGTAGTACCGCTAAACTGGCCAGCAAAAACTCCTTTATTGTCTGCAATACGTTGGCCAACTGCATTTAAGATTGAATTGACAGCGGCTTCTCGTTGAGTATTTCTAGCTTGTGCGAATTGTTTTGCTGGGTTTATGGCTATGATAACGATAGCTGCCAATATAGCGATTATTCCGATGACCACTAAGATTTCAATAAGAGTAAAACCACTTCTCTTTGTAGTTTTTGCTCCCAAACCAACAATTGATTTTTTCATAATAAAATAATAAATCTATAACAAACCTTTTAATACACTATACTCTACCTGTCGGTTAGTTTTTGTACAAGTTGACGTGTTTTTATTGCATGTTCTTCTGGTGTGGTTATAGTTTTAATTTGCTGTTGGTACTTCGTGCCAATAATTTGGATCAAAGTTTAGATTTGGTGGTGGTGGCGGTGGAGGTATGTCGTCGTTGTTTAGAACGCATACACGGGCTTCTCCAGCCACAATAGGACCAAGTGAGCCGGAACTAGAACAAACAGCTCCGGGTGACTCTGTGTAACCAGAGACATCATTTTCTGCAACATTATATGCTCCGGGGTCTACAGTGACAGAAATTCCGGTAGCACTTCCTGCAAAAGATGTCTGTGATGGGTTCACTGCACTGACATTTGCTATAAAGTCTGACGGTAGTTTTGCACCGCCGTTATTGTTTGTTACTTGGGTCATGACAAGCAGAGACCCTGTTGTTGGCGGTGGTGTAGCGGCTAGGTTAAGTGCAGCAGGACAGACTTGATTACCGATGAAGTTGAATATTGATTGCATATCAGCGGACGTTGGAGCAATGAAGAAGTTATCTCCATCACTGTTTTCTGTGTTGACGCTGTAGTAAATTGTAACTGGTATCCAATCGAGGTAGAAATCACGGCTCGATGAGCTTGAGTTTGAAGTCATTCTGACGCGAAATTTTGATGGGTCTAGTTCGGAAGTACTCCATGTTCTTCCCCAAGTATCTCCGGCACCGCCAAGAGTTCTACTGTTTGAAACAGAAGTTGATTCGTTACTATCGTTTTTCGAAACCCAAGTAGCGCCACCATCCCAAGAAAGTTCTACAGTCATACTGTTTGTGCCAGAGGTTGAGTCAAGCCACCAATCGAGTCTTGTTCCAATACCAGTAATAGTTGCGCCTGGAGGAATTGCAAAGTTATATCCATAATATCGCTGTCTATCTCCAGAGCCGTCTATATTTTGTGCTGCTCCAGCTGTACCACTTGGACCATCGGCGTAAGCATTTGTTGGAGTAACTTCAAATCCATTTCCATCTCCGCCTGTATCTGCGGATTGAGAAGATGGCAAGATTAATCCAGTGGTTCCATTTGTAATGCCTCCAGGATCTGCGAGAGAGCCATTTTGATGAGTTGTTCCGCTATAAACCACAGATGTATTTCCGCTTGCTAAGTTTGCAAGAAGTTCATTTCCTGTATAGCCAGAAGGATCAGAACCGAAATGAATTGTGAAAATATCTACTCCAGCTAGTTTTGCTGCGTCAGCTGCGTTAAGAGAAGCCACTATCGGGTCAACGTTCTGCGTGTAGTGAACTTTTATTTGCAATGCATCTACATGAGTCGTAGCAGCGTCAAGACAACTTGATCCTGGGTCGAGGTCTTGCAGACGAGCACGGAAATTTGTATCAGAAAATTCCGATATTGCCCAAGTATGTGAGCCACTCCAGTCATCAGAAGGACTTCCTAGTGTAAATGTTGTGTCTGTCCCAGTAAGAGTTGCTGTTTTTTGAGTTGACCAAGTTGTTCCTCCGTTCCAAGATAAATCAACACCTAGCTGACATCCTGAACTTGTGGCAGGTGTGTTGTAATTCACCACCACATACAACTGTGTCACTCTTGGAATAGCACTACCATTTATACTTCTCACTCCAAACCCAGTCGTCCAAGCATTGACTTCAGCCAGAGTCCAAGTTGCTCCAGTCG
>JAHFOB010000026.1:651-3808 GCA_023267045.1 Candidatus Zambryskiibacteriota bacterium | reverse complement strand
TCATATCTAATACAAAACTGACTTTTTTGGCAGAACCTTAATATTTATTTTATTGCCGGTAAACTTAAATTTAACGTGAATTCGGGTTAAGCACAATTAAGAAATAAAGGGTAAGATTCAGTTTTTTGATCAAAATCTAGGTCTTCCGTGATATTTAAAGATGGTTTTTTAGGCTTTAGTTGGTATGCTATTAAACCACTTACAAGGTTGACAAAGAAGCCAAATTCAGATCTATGTCTTGTATGTTCAATTTGACTTATGTTTTTCAATTCGTCGTTTACAGTTTCAATAATGGCTCTGTGGCGAAGTAGAATTTTGTCTCTGATAGGTATTAGTGTGTTTTTCATGTTCTTTTTTATTTTTGTAATTAATTGAATTCCGTCTTGAAATAATAGGTCAGAAAGTGCTTTGGACAAGTATCCTTTATCACCAAATAATTTACCATATACATTTTTAGTTAGCCTTTTCATTACATTTTGATTTCGGTCATCCACGTTTCCAGGCGTGAGACTGAAGCTTATTATTTCTCCTATTTCATTGATTATCAAATGTAATTTAAAACCGAAAAACCATCCCATTGAACTTTTGCCACGTTTGGCGGAGTTTTTAAAGGTTTTATGCTGGTGGATTCTCTGATTTCTGCAAACGGTTATTGTGGTAGAATCTACAAAATTGATACCAGTACATTTGTTGTTACATTTAGATAATAAGTAAGCTGAGAGTGGTAAGATCATTCTAGGATTAAGTTCTATGATCCGATTATAACTCAGTAGCTTAGGGAAAATATCTGAACAATGGACATTGAGATATTCAAAATAATAAGCTTTGAAGTTTCTATAACTACTCATATGGAAAGAAATAGATATTGCCATTAATTCAGGCATACTCATCTGCGTAGATCGATTTCTCTTCACTTCACCAGAAGAGATAAGACTTTTTTTATATTCAGGTTCAAATTTTGACCAAAAAGTGTTTAAATCTACCAAAAGTTCATTAATTTTGTCTCTTAACCCACATTGCTCAGAAATAGGTCTAAATTAGGGATTTCAAAAAAGTTATCCACATTATTCAAGATATTTAGGTATATTTAGTGTGGTTTTGATGTCTCCATTTTTGTAAATGGTTGATAATCAGGGGTATCGTTTTTACAGAAGATGATTTGTAGTACACAGGGGAGTTGCATATATCGGATCCATGGGTTTACCTTTGCGGGATGTATTTCAAAGCGAGTGGCAGAACAAATCCGGGTACCAAAAAGTACGACAGTTATTACAGACTAGTCGAGAGTTACCGCAATGAGACTGGTCGCATTTGCCATAGGACTGTATTAAATGTGGGTTTTTTGGACGATGAACTTACTCCAGAACAACTCAATCTGATTGCACGGACATTGACTGATATGTACCAACAGAAACAATCTATTTTCCCACAAACAGACCCATTAATTTCTAAATGGGTAGCAGAACTGTGGGGAAAGATCGTGGGCGGGAAACGTTTGGATTTGACCGCATATGACCCAAATAGTAGATTGGTAAATGCTGATACCCTCAGCCATAGTAATGTCAGAGAAATGGGAGCAGAGTGGATGTGCTATAATACATGGCAACAGTTAGATCTTGATAAAGTATTGATAGACAACGGATTTAGTGAGTATGAAGTACAGCTTGCCCAAACACAAGTGATCAGCCGAGCCGTCAACCCTGCTTCAGAATTGGCTACAGCTAGGTGGATCCAAGAGAATTCAGCTGTCATGGAACTTACCGGGTACGATCCTGAGAAGATGAACAAAGATCGACTTTACAAAAGTGCATTAAAACTCAGTAGTGTAAAAGAAAAATTGGAGCATCATTTATCACAAAAGACTAATGAACTCTTTGATATCCAAGACAAAATCATGCTTTATGACCTTACGAATACCTATTTTGAAGGCGAAAAACGCAATAGTACACTTGCAAAATATGGTCGGAGTAAAGAAAAACGGTCCGATTGTAAATTGGTAGTCTTGGCTTTGGTGGTCAATATCTTTGGATTTATAAAACACTCATCGGTCCATGAAGGCAACTTCTCAGATTGTAAAGATATAGAAAAGGTCATCGATAGTCTAGACTATGCTACAGGAACTAACAAACCCGTAGTCGTGCTAGACGCTGGTATTGCTACCAAAGAAAACCTTGCCATTATAAGAAATAAAGGATATCACTACCTATGTGTGAGCCGTACAAAGCTAAAAAACTATGTATTTGACCCAAGTCGGCTTGTAGTATATTTAGAAACGAAGTCCAAAAAAGAAGTCGTATTAAAGAAGATACTAAATCCAGAATATACTGATTATTGCTTAGAAATCACTAGCGAAATGAAAGCTAAGAAAGAGCAAGGGATGAAAACGCAGTTTGAAACGCGATATGAAGACGAGCTGAATAAAATAAAGGCATCACTAACAAAAAAAGGTGGTGTAAAATTGGCAGATAAAGTAAATCAACGAATCGGGAGAGCCAAACAAAAATACCCATCAGCACAAGGGAGATACGATATCCAATTGAGCTACGATGAGAAGAACAAAACCGTAACTGAACTAGTTTGGACAAGAATAGAAAAAAAGGATAAGGATGCCACGGACAACTTAGGCAAATACTTCGTGCGCACGAGCATGGACATGAAAGACGAAGTCGTCGTATGGAATGTGTACAATACGATAAGAGAGATAGAAAGCACCTTCCGAACCCTTAAAACAGACTTGGATTTACGTCCCATATATCATAAAAAAGACGAATCAACGATAGCCCACCTAAATTTGGGATTACTCGCTTATTGGCTCGTCAATACCATACGTCGCCAATTAAAAAGGAGCGGCATAAATCATAGTTGGACAGAAATAGTCAGAATAGGCAATACTCAAAAAGTAATTACAACCACAGGGTATAATAAAGCAGGAAAAGAAATCGTAGTGCGAAAATGTTCTGAACCAGATGCAAAACTAAAAGCATTACAAATAGCATTAAAGATAAAACACAGACCCTTCTCAAAACTAAAATCTGTAGTACACAAACCGAAACTCAAAAATCCCCTAAGATCAACAATCAGGGAACTTCCGTCTGGTTAGCACGCAATGTGGGTTAAATATGATTTTGAATATACATCTACAAATGAGCAAGAATTT
>JAHFOB010000026.1:0-638 GCA_023267045.1 Candidatus Zambryskiibacteriota bacterium | reverse complement strand
CTGTGTCATGGATTGTAGAGAATATGACCCAACTGCATGAACAAACTGGTTTTCCGCTCATGGGCGCTCACAGCACTATAAATTGTAATGATTGTCATACTAGTGAAACAAATCTAAGGTTTAGCCCAATAAACCCAGCATGTATTACATGTCATCAAGCAGATTATTCATGTGCAAAGGTTCCTGATCATATTGGGCAAGGTTTTCCAACTGATTGTACCCAATGTCATAGACAGACAGCTTCGGAATGGTCAGCTGGTGGTATTGTGCATAGTTTTTTTCCACTTGAGCAAGGTCATCAAATCAATGATTGTACCATCTGTCATAAAAATCCAATCTACAGTGATATCAATCCAGCTTGTATTGCCTGCCATAATACTGATTTTGTAAATGCAAAAGATCCAGATCATAGACAATTTCCTACAGAATGTAATCTTTGTCATAGCTTATCCATCGGGTGGAGGCCTGCATCATTTGCAAATCATGACGATAAATTTCCCATTTATTCTGGCAATCATAAAGGTGAATGGGATCAATGTACGGATTGTCATACAACAGCAGGAAGTTTCGCAAGCTTTAGTTGTGTTGATTGTCACGAACACAACAATGCAAATGATATGGCGAAGGAACATGATGAT
>JAHFOB010000025.1 GCA_023267045.1 Candidatus Zambryskiibacteriota bacterium | reverse complement strand
ATATAGCAAACCAAGGCAAGAAAGACTACGGTACCACAGGTCGTTTCAGATTCTCATGAACCCTTGAACCCGAAACCCCGTACGACTCTGTAATCAGAGGAGTGCGGGGAGGAGGTCATTTTTACATTAAAATAAAATTTCGTCGAACATGTTTTTTCGTAAGACCCCGCAGGCCGAAAGCTTGGTTCTGTCAACGATCCTGAGTGAAACGAAGGGCTCATTGACAGATTTCGGCTGAGGACTAAGTGAGCGTAGCGCTGGCGGAGCGAACGGTCTGGAGAAAAAACATGTGAGAAAGAAATTTTATACCAAAGCGTAATCTAAAACTCTCTTGTCCAAGTCAGCCGAAATAACTTTAAATTTTACTGTATCACCAAGTGTAAATTTCTTCCCAGTTTTTTCACCTTTGATTGTGTAGTTTTTTTCATCCAGTGTAAAAAAATCGTCGCCCAAGTCGCGAATTTTGACCAAGCCTTCACATTTCGTCTCTTTTTCTGAAATGAAAATGCCCCATTCTATAACTCCGGTTATTGTTCCTTCAAAAACTTCACCAATATGTTCCTGCATATATTCAACTTGTTTGTATTTGATTGAAGCGCGTTCTGCATCGGTTGCTTTTTTCTCCAGTTCACTTGACTCCAAACAGATTCTTTCAAATTTCTCAAACTCGTTCTGCTCCACCTTGCCACCTTTTAATTCTCTCTCAAGAAATCTGTGGACTAACAGGTCAGGATATCGACGAATCGGTGAGGTGAAGTGTGTGTAGTAAGCAAAAGCTAAACTAAAATGGCCAATATTTTTAGTCGAGTATGTGGCTTTGGCCATACTGCGAATAGTCGCCGTGTTTATAAGTTCTTCGTTTGGCGTGCCTTTGACTTCTTTTAGCAAATCATTTAGATCTTTTGATGTCACTGCACCATCTTTATTTTTCAGATCAAAACCCATAGCTTTCAGAAATATTGCTAGGTTTTCTATTCTATCTTTTTCCGGTTTTGGGTGAATTCTATAGACTGACTGTTTTTTCGCAGACAAATCTTTTAGCAAATTTTTACTTTGAGACATAAAAACGTATTTTGCTACAGCCCGGTTTGCCAGAAGCATAAACTCCTCAACAAGTTTGTGTGTATCTAGGCGACTCTTTTTATAAACACTTATTGGTTTGCCTTTGTCATCCAAAATAAATTTAACTTCTTCTGTATCAAAAACCATCGCTCCACCACTTACTTTTTTCTTTTCTAATTTCTGGGCGATTTCTTTTAATTTCCGTAATTCCGTTTGATATTGAGATTGTTTGCTTGTACTGAGCGAAGCCGAAGTGCCGTCTATTACCTCCTGTGCGTCCTCGTATGTGAAGCGTCTGTCAGAATGTATAACTGTTCTTCCAAACCATTCTTCCAAAACTTTTCCACTTCCATCCATTTTGAAAATAGCAGAAAAAGTTAGTTTGTCTTCATTGGGATTGAGTGAACAAAGGTCGTTTGATAGAACTTCCGGAAGCATTGGTATTGTTCGGTCAACGAGATAGACAGACAGTCCACGTTTTTCTGACTCGCGGTCGAGTTGTGAACCTGGGGTAACGAAATATGAAACATCTGCAATATGCACGCCTATTTCGTACATGTCTCCGCCCAAATCAACAAAAGATATTGCATCATCAAAATCTTTGGCATCCGCCGGGTCGATGGTCATTGTCGTAACTGTTCTCATGTCACGACGATTTTTGATTTCATTTTCAAAATGATTTTTATACTCTTTTTTTATTTTTTCGGCTTCCTCTAGAACCGCTTGTGGAAATTCAATACGAAAACCTTTTTCCAGAACGATGGACTCCATCTCGGCGTTGTTTTCGCCCTTTTTACCAATAACCTTCAAAATTTTTCCTTCCAAAGTTTCCCAGTTTACTATTTTGACTAAAACTTTATCACCTACCTGTGCAGAATTTTTTTCCGACAAGAAAATATCAACATACAATCGTTTGTCATCTGGAACAACATATGTCTTACTTGCACTGAGCGAAGCCGAAGTGCCGTCGTGTTCATCTATTGTACCGACAAACTCGTCTCGAGCTCTTTTTACAATTTGTATAACTTTACCTTGCTCACGACCTTTTATTTTCTCTCCAGTCAGGACTATTTCAACTGTGTCTCCGTGGAAAGCTTTATTTATAAATTGTGGCTGTATTTCAATACTGTCCTCACGTCCCTCTATGTCAAAAAAACCAACACCTTTTGTGTTGATGCTAATAGATCCTGTAAAACTCTCCGAGCTCTTCATTTGTGGTCATTGTATCAGAACTACCCTCGTTTGACCATTTAGACTTATTTTGTTACCATATTGGCTCATGTTAAAAATTCGATTGCAAAGAGTTGGACGAAAGCACGAGCCGTCATATCGGCTTGTTTTGACTGACTCAAAAAACTCTACAAAAAGTGGCAAATATCTAGAAGTTCTCGGAAACTATGATTCTCGTCGAGGTGAAAAATCTGAATTCAAAGCTGAAAAAATCACACACTGGCTTGGAAAAGGAGCACAAGCGACCGGGACAGTTCACAATCTTTTAATAAGCAAGGGTATAATTACAGGCAAAAAGGTTAATGTTTTACCTTTGAAAAAAGCTATTCTGAAAGAAACTACTGAAGCAGGAGCAGAAAATACTCCAAGTCCCGAAGCAAAAGTAACTCCAGAGCCAGAGGAAAAAGCCACAGAGGAAGCAACTCCAGTTGAAGCCTAACTGATTGACGTTCTCTATACGCGATTGGTACAATAATACTGTAATACTGATTATAATTAACCGATTGAACTACCATGGAAATGGACGTAAAATTTCTTGAATTTGTTGTCAAAGCTTTAGTTGAAAATCCTAACGACGTAAAAATAACTAGAACTGTAGATGAAATGGGTGTGCTCATGACTCTCGACGTGAACAAAGACGATATGGGTAAAATAATCGGCCGAGAGGGAAATACTGCAAAAGCCATCAGAACACTTTTGCGTGTTGTGGGGATGAAAAATAATGCTCGAGTAAATCTCAAAATAAACGAGCCAGCTGGAAGTGAAAAGATGATGAAAACTAGCGCTTCAAAAACTCTTGACGAAGCCATGTCAGATCTCAAGCTTTAAGGCTCAACAGATTTAAATTCATATTCAACAAACACCCGATTGGGTGTTTTTTGACGTCAGAGCTATTTTATGTTATCAATATATCCGGAGGGTACTATGGGGTTTATGAATAACAATCAGTGGACAACCAAAGAAGAAGTCGATATGGTCAAAAATCTCGGCAAACATCGTGGTTTTGTTGGGAGAGGCGAATTGTCTCACCTTCAGATGGTTGAGAAATATCTGGCTTCTATGTTACTTCGCCACCCAGACTCGTGGGAGAAAGTTGATCCAGAAATTGTCAGGTATGAGGTTGAACAACACCTCATCGAACTTCGCAAAAACGCTGGAATTTCTGTGTCAGTGGTTTCTTTACCAGAGGTCTCTCATGAGTAAAAAACTTAAGCTCTGGCTTGGGATCCCTGTTGCCGTTCTTTTTCTGGCACTTCAAGGCCTAGCTTCTTACTTCATTGGGTCTGTCGTAGTAGATGATCCAAGGAAGGTGGTAGCTAGCTTTCTTGTGTTTCTGGTCTTTCTCGTTGCCGATGTCAGCATAGTCATGTTTGATCGTCGTGAGAAAAGACGAGAAAAAGAACAGATGGAAAGGTTGGTTCGGATTTTTAGGGGGTCTGAATAGAGGAGGGGTCATGTACCCCTCCTTTTCTATTCACAGAGAACCCCGCCCGACTCCCGTCTTCCCTGGTGAGGGCGGGGATGAATGTGCAAAGCCTATCTTGTTAGCAAACATGATAGGCTTTAAACATGAGAATCAGAAAC